>NZ_FMDK01000714.1 GCF_900091995.1 Streptomyces sp. MnatMP-M17 | reverse complement strand
GGGAGGCTGTGCTCGATATGCGGCTCCGCCGCGCGGGCGGAGGGTCCCGAGGTACGAGGGGTCGAGCACGGTCGACCGTCGACAGTGCCCGCGGCCGGAGGCCGCTGATGGACACAGCAAGCGCCCCGGAGGCGAACCGAGCCCTCAAAAAACAGGGTCAGGTCCAGTCGAGGATGATTTTGCCGCTGCGTGCGGTGGACGCCTCGTCGAACGCGGCGTCGAAGTCCTGGTAGCGGTAGCTGCCCGTGATGACTGGCGTCAGATCCAGCCCGCCTTCGAGCAGGACCGTCATCGCGTACCACGTCTCGAACATCTCACGGCCGTAGATGCCCTTGATCGTGATCATGGAGGTGACGATCTTCGACCAGTCGACGGCGAACTCCTGCGCGGGCAGGCCCAGCATGGCGATCCGGCCGCCGTGCGTCATGTTGTCGATCATGTCGCGCAGGGCCTCGGCGCGGCCGGACATCTCCAGGCCGATGTCGAAGCCCTCCTTGAGGCCGAGCTGCCTCTGCGCGTCCGCGATTCCGGTGCCGGGAGCGGAGACATCGAGGGCGAGCGTGGCGCCGGCCTTGCGGGCGAGGGCGAGGCGGTGCGGGCTGACGTCGGTGATCACGACATTGCGCGCGCCCGCGTGCCGGGCGACGGCCGCGGCCATGATGCCGATCGGGCCCGCGCCGGTGATCAGTACGTCCTCGCCGACGAGCGGGAAGGAGAGCGCGGTGTGCACGGCGTTGCCGAAGGGATCGAAGATCGCGGCGACATCGAGAGGCACCTCCGTGCGGTGCACCCAGACATTGGCGGCGGGAAGGGCGACATACTCGGCGAACGCGCCGTCGCGGCCGACGCCGAGTCCGACCGTACTGCGGCAGAGATGTCTGCGGCCCGCGAGACAGTTACGGCACTTGCCGCAGACGAGATGGCCCTCGCCGCTGACGAGATCGCCCACGGCGATGTCCTGTACGTCCGCGCCGACGGCGGCGACCTCGCCGACGAACTCGTGGCCGAGGACCCTGGGCGTGGTGACGGCCTGTCTGGCCCAGCCGTCCCAGGACCGGATATGCAGATCGGTACCGCAGATGCCGGTACGGAGCACCTTGATCAGTACGTCACCGGGCCCGGCCTCCGGTTCCGGCACATCCATGAGCCAGAGCCCCGGCTCGGCCTTCTGTTTCACAAGTGCCTTCATGGGCGGCGGCTCCCGGCGTGATGGTGCTGTTCGGTGACCAGTGATCCGCATCGGCGACAGGCGACCCGACCGGTCGTCGATGATCACTGTTCGGTGGTCGGACACCAATCTGCCGATCACCGGCCGTACAGTCCATCGAGGATTTCTTAAGCGGCCCGACAGCGCAGCTTCACGGCTCGGCCCGGCAGCGTCTTCGGCGCCGCCGAGCGCGTGGTTCGGGTCCGGGAGTCTTACCGTCAACGGGCCCATGAGGCCTGGGGAATCCGCCCGGGAAGAACATCATGGGAGGCGGCACGGCCAGGAAGGTGGCCACCGGCTCGACCGACCGGGTGAGGGCACCGTCCGGCGCGGGCATCGCGGGCATGACGGGCGCGATCCGTTCGCCGGAAGCGGTCTGTTCACCGGAAGCCGTCAGCGCAGCGGGCCCGGACGTCGGCTCCGACTCCGGCTCCGACTCCCGCTCCTGCTCCGGCGCCTTCGGCGTGTCCATCAGCAGCCGTGCCGCCGGCGTATCTGTCAGCAGTACGACTCCGCGCGCCGCGACCACCGCGCCGACGAGCGCCGCGGCGATCCCCAACCCGCCGCCTTGGAGGCGTTCGTCCAGCAGTGTCAGCCCTATGACTGCCGCGCCGACCGGATTCGCCAAGGTCAGCACCGCGAGCGGAGCGCCCAGGCCGCCGTGGTAGGCGGTCTGGGAGAGCAGCAGACCGCCGACCGCGAAGCCCGCGACCAGCACCGCCACGAGCATCACCTGCCACAGCACCAGCCCGTCCGTGCCCGATCCCGGACCGCCCGGCATGCTGCCACCGGCGGCGGCGACCGTGATCGTCTGGGTGAGGGCGGAGGCGACGCCCGAAGCGATGCCCGAGGCCGCCGCGTGCGGAAGTCCCGGCCGGGCTCCCGGTCTGGCCAGCAGTGCGACCAGCGTCAGCGCCACGCCTCCCACACCGAGGGCCTCCGCCAGGCTGAGCGACTCGTTCGGCTCCGTGCCCGTGCCCGCCGCCGTCAGCAGGATCGCCGCGAGGCCGACGAGCGTGAACGCCGTGCCTCGCCACTCCTCCCGGCTGACCTGCCGTCCGGCGCGGCGCGCGCCCAGCGGTACGGCCGCGACCAGGGTGAGCGCGCCCAGCGGCTGGACCACGGTGAGCGGCCCGTACGCCAGGGCCACCACATGCAGCAGCCCACCACTCGCGTTCAGCCCGACCGCCCACCACCAGGCGCCGCTGCCGAGCAGGGCGCGCAGTCCGGCCTTCGGCGCGGTACGGGCGGCGAG
>NZ_FMDK01000275.1 GCF_900091995.1 Streptomyces sp. MnatMP-M17 | reverse complement strand
GGCGGAGGAGGGAGGCGACGCGGAGCGTCGTTGACCGACGACAACGCGGCGAGGCGCGGCACCAGGGCACGCGAGCCCGGCAAGATCCAAACGAGAGGCCCTAAGGCCCGTCCTCCGGCCCGCCGGGCGGGCGGCGGCAAGCACCGCCCGTTGGGTGTGCAGAATCTGGCCGGGTGGCTCTTCTCCACTCCCTTTCTGGTGCTGTTCGCCGTCTTCATGGCCTTCCCGATCGTCGCCACGCTCGCCATGAGCTTCACCGACTTCGGGCTGCGCGATGTGACGGATCCGTTCTCCGCGGATTTCGTCGGCTTCCGGAACTACACCGAGCTGTTCGGTGACGAGAAGTTCCTCAAGTCCCTGTTCAACACGGCGTACTTCGTGGTCGTCGGCGTACCGCTCACCATCGGCGCGGGACTCGCCGCCGCCGTTCTGCTGAACAGCGGTATCGACCGGGCACGTACCATCTTCCGGGTCGGCTTCTACGCACCGGTGGTGACCAGCATCGTCGCGGTCGCCGTCGTCTGGCGCTTCGTCCTCGACCCGTCCGACGGACTGATCGCGGGCCTGGCCTCCGAAGTCGGGCTCACCGGACCGGACTTCCTCGGCTCCGAGGCGCTCGCCATGCCCTCGCTGATCCTTATGGCGGTCTGGCGCAATCTCGGCACGGTCATGGTGCTCTTCATCGCCGGTCTCCAGGCCGTCCCCACCGGCGTACGGGAGGCGGCGCGGCTGGACGGCGCCGGTGCCTGGCAGGAGTTCCGCCGGATCACCCTCCCGCTGCTGCGGCCCACCACGCTCTACGCCACGGTGATCACCACGATCGGCTATCTCAATGTCTTCGAGGAGCCGTTCGTGATGACGCAGGGCGGGCCCTCGGACAGCACGCTCACCGTCTCCCTGAACATGTACCGCCAGGGCTTCAGCTTCTTCCACATGGGCTATGCGAGCGCCATGGCGTATGTGCTCTTCGTCGTGATCATGGGCATCACCGTGCTCCAGCTCCGTCTGCTGAAGGACAACACGAAATGAGCGCCGCACACACGCCGCCCCAGACCCCGGCCTCGCCGACCCCGACCGCATCCAAGGCCTCCGCGTCGGCCGGACGCGGCGGCGCGCGCACCGAGCGGCTCAAGAGGCCCGGTGCCTATGTGCTGCTGTCGCTCGGGCTGCTGGTCATGGCCACGCCGTTCCTCTGGATGGCGCTCTCCGCCTTCAAAACCGACCGTGAGCTGCGGGCCAGTCCTCCGGTCTGGATTCCCACGGAGTGGACGCTCGATCACTTCACCCGACTGCTGGACCGGCTGGACCTGCCGCTCCACTTCTTCAACTCCATGGTCGTCGCCGTGCTGGTGACCGTCTCCAATCTGGTGTTCTGCTCGATGCTCGGCTACGCCCTGGCCAAGCTGCGCTTCGCGGGCCGGAACAAGGTCTTCGCCCTGGTGCTCGGCGCGCTCATGGTGCCGGGCAATCTGATGCTGCTGCCGCTCTTCGTCCTGATGAGCAAGTTGCATCTGATCGATTCGTACGCGGGTCTCGTCCTCCCGTTCGCCGCCGGAGCCTTCGGTGTCTTCCTGATGCGCCAGTTCATGCTCTCGGTCCCGGACGAACTCCTCGAAGCGGCCCGGCTGGACGGCGCGGGCGAGTGGTACATCTTCTGGCGGATCGTGATGCCGCTGGTCAAGCCCGCGCTGGCGACACTCGCGATCCTCACCTTCCTCAGTTCGTGGAACAACTTCGTCTGGCCGCTGATCGCCACCAACGATCCGGGCAAATACACACTCCCGGTGGCCCTCGCGACCTTCGCCACCGACCCGAACCAGTCCTCGGGCTCCAACGGGATGCTGATGGCCGGCTCCTTCCTGATCGTGCTGCCGGTGCTGCTCGTCTTCCTCGTACTCCAGCGGTACTTCACCCAGGGCATCGCCACGGCCGGTCTCAAGTAACGGCCTGCGCCCGCCGCGCCCGTACCTCCGGCGGCTCGCGTTCGCCGCCGTACACACACGCACCTCCACACGCACCTCCACACCCCCCTCTACCAGAAGGTTTGTACTTCCATGACCGAAAAGTCCGCCGCTCGCGCCGACTGGGAGTCACGCATCGGGAAGCCCAGCGACGAGCGGCTCACCGGCATCGGGAAGCTTCCGGCTCCGCTCGGTCTGTCCGCCGAGGACGGCACCGGCCATGTGCTGCTGACCTGGCGGCCGGTGGCGGGAGCGCTCGGCTATCTGGTGCACCGCGCCGACTCCGCCGAAGGGCCCTTCGAGCCGCTCGACCATCTCGGCGGCGATGTCCTCGCCGTACCGCATCCGCCGTACGCCGACACCCTCGTCCAGCCCGGCCGCGGCTATTTCTACAAGGTCGCCACCTGGTCCGACGGCGGAGCCGGTGAGCTGTCGGAGGCCGTGCCCGGCTCACCCAGGGCCGCGGGCTCGCGCCCGGCCGAGGTCACCGTGGCGGTGGACGCCGCCGCGCCGGCCACCGAACTGCCGGGCGTCTGGAACCGGATGATCGGCGCCGAGCACTTCTCCCTGCTCACCTGGGAGAAGCCCGGCGCGGGCGGCTCCGATGTGGCGAAGGAGTACGGCGAGGCGCTGGCCATCGTCCGCGACGAGATCGGCGTACGGTCCGTGCGCGCGCACGGCACCTTTCTGCCGGAGACCGTGACCGTCCGGGACGACGGCTCCTTCGACTTCTCCGGCCTCGACGCGGTGTACGACCGTTTCCTGGCCACCGGTCTGCGGCCCGTCGTGGAACTCTCCTTCATGCCGAGGGAGCTCGCCTCCGATCCCGGCTACACCGTCTTCGGCTACAAGGCCCTGGTCTCCACACCCGAGCGATGGGAGCGATGGGGCGATCTCTGCCGCGAGCTGACCGTCCATCTCCAGGAGCGGTACGGCCGCGACACCGTCGCCGGCTGGGAGTTCGAGGTCTGGAACGAGCCCAATCTGGAGGTGTTCTGGAACGGCACCCAGGACGACTACCACCGGCTCTACGAGACCGCCGTACGCGCCGTGAAGGGCGTGGACGAGCGGATCCGGGTCGGCGGGCCCTCCTCCGCCGCGGCCGGCTGGGTCGGCGCGCTGCTGGAGTACTGCCGGGAGCGCGATGTCCCGGTCGACTTCGTCTCCACCCATACCTATGGCAACGCCCCGCTGGACTTCCGTCCGATGACCCGCGCCTTCGCCGCCGCGACCGGCAGGCCCGAGCCGGAGATCCTCTGGACCGAATGGGGCGTCACGCCCACGCACTTCCACCGTGTCAGCGACTCCGTCTTCGCCGCGCCCTTCGTGCTGCGCGGGATGAAGAGCGCGCTGTCGTCCACCGACTGTCTCTCCTACTGGGTCGCCTCGGACCAGTTCGAGGAGCTGGGCTGGCCGCCTCGGCTCTTCCACGGCGGTTTCGGACTGCTGACCGTCGGCAATCTGCGCAAGCCGCGCTTCTGGGCGCTGTATCTCCTCTCCCGGCTGGCCGGCGGCCGGATTCCCGTGGCCGTCACCGGCGACGGCGCGGAAGGGCTCGTGGAGTCCCTCGCCACCCGGGCCGAGGACCGCTCGACCGTGGACGTGCTGCTCTGGAACGGCACGCTCGACCAGTCCAAGCTCGACGGCGCCACCGTGCTCGACCGCGCCGTGACCGTACGGATCGGCGGGCTGGAGCCGGGCGCCGTCCATACCGTCGAGTCGCACCGGGTCGATGGACGGCACGGCGACATCCGGGCCGTCTGGCAGGACCTGGACGGCGGCGACTGGCCCGACGAGCAGCAGTGGGCGAAGCTGCGCGCCGCCGACCGGCTGCCCGCGGAGGAGCTCGCGCCCGTCACCGCGGACGCCGACGGCACCGCCGCGCTGACCGTCGATCTTCCCAACCCGGGCATCCGCTTTCTGCGTTTCACGCGCGTCTGATCCGCGCTTAGGGCCTCTCGTTTGGATCTTGCCGGGCTCGCGTGCCCGCAGTGACATCAGCCGCTGCC
>NZ_FMDK01000449.1 GCF_900091995.1 Streptomyces sp. MnatMP-M17 | reverse complement strand
TTGGATCTGGCCGGATCAGGGAGCGCCCGCCGCGGCAGCGGCTGATGTCACTGCGGGCACACGAGCCCGGCAAGATCCAAACGAAAGACCCTAGCGCCCCGCGCCGCCGTTGTGGGCCGTCGACAGGGCCAGTTCGCGCCACTGGGTGAGTTCCTCGGCGACCAGATCCAGTTTGGCCTGGACTCGTTCGACGGAGTCGGCTCCCAACTGGAGCCGGCTCGGCGGATCGGCCATGGCGGCGAGCGTCACGATGGCCTCGGCGGCCTTGACCGGATCGCCCTCCTGGGCGTGGTTGCTCTCCTCCGCCCACCGGCGGGTACGGCCCACCGTATCGGCGTAGTCGGGGATGACCTGTTCCACGCGGTGCAGCGAGCTGGAGTCGAGGAAGTCCGTACTGAAGACACCCGGCTCGACAACCGTCGTGAGGATCCCGAGAGGCAGCAGTTCGGCGCGCAGGGACTCGCTCAGGCCCTCGACGGCGAACTTCGTCCCGGCGTACACGCCCCAGCCGCTCCCCGCGGCGAAGCCGCCGACCGAGCTGATGTTGATGATCCGGCCGGCGCGCTGCCGACGCATCACCGGCAGTACGGCGCGGGTGACGGCCAGCAGACCGAAGACATTGGTCTCGAAAACCGCCCTCACCTCGTCCGCCGACGCCTCCTCGACCGCTCCCAGCAGCCCGCGTCCCGCGTTGTTGACGAGGACGTCGATCCGGCCGAAACGCTCCACGGCGGCGTCGGCGGCCTGCCGCGCCTGCTCCTCGACCGTGACATCGAGCGGCACGGCCAGCAGCCGGTCCCCGCCCGTCGGCAGCGCGTCATGGACGGTCCGTGGAGCGCGGGCGGTCGCGACGACCGCGTCTCCGCCGTCGAGGACCTTCCGTGCGATCTCCAGCCCGAATCCACGGGAAGCACCGGTGATGAACCACACCTTCATACTCATGACGAACCTCCTGATGACCTGCCGGCGACCTGCTGACGACCTCCTGTCGGAACTCTCAGCATGGCGGGCGGGACGGCCCACTGCTCGTCGGAACCGTTGGGCCTGTGCGGCCGCGCCGCCTGGGGAGCCCGGTGATACCTTGGAGGTATCACCGTTGAGTGGAGGCGCGCATGGACGTCGACCTGCGGAAGATCCGCTATTTCGTCGCCGTCGCGGAACGGTTGCACTTCGGCCGTGCGGCCGAGGAACTGCATATCGCCCAGCCTGTGCTCTCACGTCAGATCAAGGCGCTGGAGAGCGAACTCAAGGTCCAGTTGTTCCGCCGTGACCGGCGCAGTACGGAACTGACCTCGGCCGGCGAGCAGTTGCTCGCCGATGCCCGTCCGCTGCTGGCGAGCGCCGCGGCGATGCGGCGCAGAGCCGTGCGGGCCGCGCGTGTCGCTGATACGTTCACCGTCGGGTTCATGCCCGGCCTGATCGTGACGGATGCCGTACGGACGCTGGCCGGCCGTCATCCCGGCCTCGACATCGAGGTGGTGCGCACTAGCTGGGAGGACCAGACCGATGTCGTACGGGACGGTCGCGTGGACGTCAGTTACGTCCGGATGCCGATCGATCCGACCGGGCTGGAGACCGTACCGCTGCTGACCGAACAGCGGGTCGTCGTACCGCCGGGCAATCACCGGCTGGCCGGCAAGGAGAGCGTCGGCATCGCGGATCTCGTGGATGAGCATCTGCTCCAGAATCCTGACGCGGTCCCGGAGTGGCGTGACATGGTCGCGGCCCGGGGCGGCCGGGAGCGGCGGAGTCAGCCCTTGATCCATACGACCGAGGAGAAACTCGAACATGTCGCCGCTCGGCGCGGCGTCGTCGTACTGCCGCTGTCCGCCGCGATGTTCTACACCCGCCCGGACATCGGCTACGTCCCGGTGGACGACATTCCCCCGAGCCATGTCTGTCTGGCCTGGGCAAGCGGTCGTCACCATGGACTGGTCGAGGAGTTCACCGGGATCGCCGTCGACTCGGCCGGCCGAGTCCGGGCGAGCGGTGAGGCCGCCCCGCAGCCCTGATGCCCCGGAGGTATCACAGACGCCGGATCAGGTCTTGGACGGCGCTGCGGGTATCCCGGCACAGTCGAATACGTAAGAGATTCGACCCGACCGATACCCGGCCGATACCCGGCGGTACTCGACCGATAAAGGATTCCGATTCCCATGAAGGTATTCATCACGGGCGGCTCCGGCTATGTGGGCAAAGCCACCGTCAAAACACTGATCCAACAGGGCTTCGAGGTAACGGCCTTGGCACGCAGCGACCGGTCCGCGCATTCCGTCGAAACTCTGGGCGCCACTCCGGTCATGGGAGGGCTCACGGACACCGGAACACTGCGCGCGGCGGCGGGCGAGGCGGACGGTGTCATCCATCTCGGACAGCACTACGGCGCCGACACGGCCGCCGTCGACTCCGCGGCGTCACAGGCGCTGCTGGACGGTCTGGGAGGGCGCGGAACGTACGTACACACCGGTGGCACATGGGTCTACGGAAATACGCATGGTGTCGCGGACGAGAACGCGCCGCTGAATCCACCGCAGCTCACTTCCTGGCGGCTCAAGAACGAAGAACGGGTACTGGCCAGGGCCTCCGACGGAAGCCGGCCCGTCGTGGTGATGCCAGGACTCGTCTACGGCCACGGAGAAGGCCTCATCAAGCAATTCCTCGTCGACCCAGGGCGCGACGAAGGCACGGTTCTCTCCATCGGCGACGGCCGGAACCACTGGGCACTCGTCCATGTCGACGATGTGGCGGAACTGTACGTCCTGGCCCTGAACGCGCCCGCCGGATCGGTCTACGCCGGTGTGAGCGGCCAGAACATCCCGCTGTCCCGGATCGTCCGGGCCGTGGCCCAGGGCGTCGGCCGTGCCGGACACATCACTGCCCTCTCCCCGGAGGAGGCGGAGGCCCGAATGGGCTTGATCGCCGAGGCGTTCGCACTCGACCAGCAGTTCACGGGCGCCCGCGCACGCAAGGAACTCGGCTGGACACCGACGCGGCTCGACGCCCTCACGGACCTCGCGCGGGCACACTGACCCGGACACCTTGAGTGACATCTTGGTGACACCTTGAGAGGCGGTACTCATGGACAGCGAACCGACGTTCCTGGTGACCGGCGCGGCCGGTGCCGTGGGCGCCGTAGGGCGCCGGGTGGTGGAGCTCCTCCGTGAGCAGAAGAGATCCGTTCGCGCGCTGGTCCATCGCGAGGATGAGCGGGCCGACGCGTTGCGGCGCACCGGGGCCGAAGTCGTCGTAGGGGATCTGACGCGTGCCCGCGATGTGCTCACCGCTCTCGACGGCTGCGAGCGCGCGTTCTTCTCCCTGAGCGTCTCGCCGAGATATCTGGAGGCGGCGGTGACAACGGCGGCCGCCGCGCGCGAGTACGGAGGCCTGGATCTCCTCCTCGACATGTCCCAGATGACCGTCTCGCAGATGAGTCTGGCGAGCACCGCCGAATCCGACCAGCAACGCCAGCACTGGCTCGCCGAGCAGATCTTCGACTGGTCGGGCCTTCCGGTGACCCATGTCCGGCCGACCGTGATGATGGAGAATCCGCTCTTCAGCACCGTGGCCGCCGCCTCCGTGGCGGAGTACGACAGCATCCGTCTCCCTTTCGGCGACGGCCGGACCTCACCTGTCGCCGCCCAGGATGTGGCGGAGACGGTCGCCGCTCTGCTGTCCCGGCCCACGGGCCGAACACGGCATGTGTACGAGCTCACGGGCGGCGCGTCCCGGGACCTGACAGAGATCGCCGCGGAATGGTCGCTCGCTCTGGGACGGACCATCACCTATACGGATGTGCCGTTCGAGGAGTGGGAGAACAATGAGCTGCGAGCCCTGCGTCTCCCGGAACATCTGCACAATCACATCGCCACGATGGCGCGGCTGCACGCGGCGAACAGATACGACCGGGTCAGCCACGACGTCGAGGAGATCACCGGCCGCCCTCCCCTGAGCTGGCAGGACGCCCTCCTCAGCGGGCATCAGCGCCCTTGACGTCGCGTGTGCCGAGGCAGTCGGTCGGCGCGGCCCGCGGACGGTCCGCGCCGCTTCCACGAGCGGCCGGTTCCCAGCCCAGTACACCGAGCGATACCGTGGAGGGTGCCACTCCCAGATAGTTGAAAGGTTGAATCGCGGCTTGCTATCCGCTACAGATGATTGCCGCGATCCGCGATCCGCGATCCGCGATCCGCGATCCGCGATCCGCGATCCGCGATCCGC
>NZ_FMDK01000800.1 GCF_900091995.1 Streptomyces sp. MnatMP-M17 | reverse complement strand
GGCGGCGCAGATCGGCGGCGTCCATACCGCCGAGAGGCGAGGAGAGAAGGGCGAGCGCGGTCTCGACATCGAGCCAGCCGACGGCGCCGGGTGGCGCGACGCCCTGTGCGTCCTGCTCGGAGGCGGGCTGCTCGGAAGCGGGTTGGTCGGACGCGAGCGGCTCGGACGCCACCTCCAAAGGCGCGTCGTCGCCCGGCATATCGTGCTCGGTCGCGTCCGGCTCGGGCAGCCCGTGGTCCGGCTCGGCCTGGTCCGGCGCGTCGTCGCCCGGCACTTCCTCCTCCGGCTCGGACTGCGGACGCAGCGCCGCCTCGGCCACCGCCCGGAGCGCCGTCAGGAGCGGTGACACCGCCGGTTCATGGCGCAGTGGCACATCGTCGCCGTCCACCTCCAGTGGTACGCCCGCCGAGGTCAGGGCGCGGCGGATGGAAGGGATGGTGCGACCGCCCGCACGGACCAGGACCGCCATGTCGTTCCACGGGATGCCGTCCTCCAGATGTGCGCGGCGGAGGATGTCGGCGATGTTGTCCAACTCTGTGGAAGGAGTTGGGAATGTGTATGTCTCCACCTGGCCGCCCTTGCGCACCGGCACGGGCTCACGGTGCGCCTGCACCTTCGCGGCGGGCAACCGTGTGAGCGGCATACGACGGGTGAGCAGCCGGGTCGCGTCGAGCAGCTTCGCGCCGGAACGGCGGGAGGTGCCGAGGACGGCCACCGGTGCCGGGCGGCCGTCCGCGCGCGGGAAGGCGTACGGAAAGTCCAGGATGCCGTTCACATCGGCGCCGCGGAACGCGTAGATGGACTGGTCCGGATCGCCGAAGGCGACCAGCGTGCGGCCCTGCCCGGCCAGCGCGCCCAGCAGCCGGACCTGCGCCGGATCGGTGTCCTGGTACTCGTCGACGAACACCGCGTCGTACTGGGCGACGAGCCGCTCCGCGACCTCGCGGCGGCCCGCCAGCAGCACCGCACGGTGGACCAGCTCCGCGTAGTCGAGTACGCCCTGCATGTCCAGGACGTCCAGATACTCCGCGAGGAAGGACGCGGCGGCCGACCAGTCGGGACGGCCCGTGCGCCGCGCGAACGCCGCCAGCGAGTCGGGACCGAGGCCCAGTTCACGGCTCCGGGCGAGCACCGCCCGTACCTCGTCGGCGAAGCCTCGCGTGGTGAGACACGCGCGCAGCTCGTCCGGCCACCTCACACGTCCCCGGCCCTCGCGCTCCAGCACGAGCTGGCCCGCGAGCAGATCCCGTACGGCGACATCCTGCTCGGGACCGGAGAGCAGCCTCAGCGGTTCGGTGAAGAGATCGGCCTCCTGGTGCGCGCGGATCAGGGCGTAGCAGAACGAGTGGAACGTGGTGGCCTGCGGACCGCGCCGCCCGCCGAGCCGGACGGCCATCCGGTCGCGCAGCTCCACCGCCGCCTTGCGGCTGAAGGTGAGGACCAGGATCCGTTCGGGATCCGTCCCGCGCGCGACGCGCCGGGCGACCGACTCCACGAGCGTCGTGGTCTTGCCCGTACCCGGGCCCGCCAGCACCAGCAGCGGTCCCGTCCCGTGGTCAACCACGCCGTGCTGGGCTGCGTCCAGTTCAGGGGGATCCACCGGGACCGGCGGCGTACGCACCAGCCGGTACGCGCCCGGGATCCGCTGCCGTACCCGACGGTGCGGGGTACGCCCGGTGGAGGAGGAGGAACTCACGTGGATCGCCGGTCCTGGAAGAGGTGCTGGTGGTGACGCGGGTGACGGTGACGCCTGAGGCGCGGGTGACAGTGACGGTGACGGGTGCCGATGACGCTACGCCGCCGGGCGGCCGGGACGCAGCCGGTCCGCCACCCGCGACGGCGCCCGCGCTCCCGCCC
>NZ_FMDK01000663.1 GCF_900091995.1 Streptomyces sp. MnatMP-M17 | reverse complement strand
CGCCTCCAGCGAGACGCCATCGACACCCTCAGCACCGCACTCGGCGGCCCGGAGAACACCGAGACGACCTACGGCGACGGCGATGAACCGCCAGCCTGCGCAGCCCTCGTCCGCTGACGTTGCCGTCAACTACTGCCGTCACCCCACGCAGACGCCTCGCCAGACACCGCCTGATGGGGCGTCAAATTGGCTTGCACACATCGACAAGCAAATGAAAGTTCAACAAACAGCGACATCAACGCGAAATTCACGCATAACCTCCATGATCGAGTAATAAATACCGTCTCACCGAAAGGGAGATTCTTTCGCCACCGAGAACCTTCATCAGTGCAATGGGTGCCGTGTACCCGAATCTTTGCACCACGGATCCTGACAGTAGGAAGGTGTCACATCTGCCTGTCCATTCAGAGAGTGGTACGCGCCAAAGTCACCACGATCCCAGCAAATCGCCGTAGGCCTCTGACCGCTTCTCAGTTCGCAAAATTCCTCGACGGCCGCACGAATATCAGATACCGGCAGCGTATTGCGGGGCTCGAACAGCCTCCAATCGCCCAAATCAGCAACAACGTTTTGATCCAACGCCGGCGGTTCCGGATTCCTAGAGATCCATACACTCCTCGCAATCTCCCGATCCACTCGAACTACGGAATCCTCGGGAACTTGCCACCTCAATGCACCATATCCTGTAAGCGGATTTGTCGAGACCTGAAGATAGCTGTCAAAATACCGATCTGATTTCATCGGATCCCTATGTGGCGCCAAGAGCACAAACGTTGCAAGAATGCCACCCTTTGACTGTCCAATCACATCTGGCTCTCGGCCGGGCCCGCCGATCACCAACTCGCCAATCAAGCGCCTAAGAATAGCTCCCGATGCTGCATGATATGTCGTACCGCCAGTGAAAATAGTCAGAATCATTAATATCCTCCAACGTTCGCAGGTGAGGCGATGCGGAAAACTGAAATTAGACCGGCCCCACCCCGGAGGATTCTACCCCAGGGCAGGGCCGGCCAGATATTAAACCTCTTGAGATTAACCGCCGCCCAGCATAGTTACCCCATGCCAGCCCTCTTCAGTGCGCCAAACGGATGTCAGGCTAGACCCTCTTGGTAGAATTGCGGACACCCCAGTCATACATGAATAGGGACCAGAACAAACCCCGTCAGAATTATTGATTACGACTGTCGCCCTCTGAACGCCATTGCTTCTCATTGCCAAAGCGATCTTGGTTTCTACATGAGATGCGGCCGCGAACCCACCTGCAGCGTCGTGAGGCACGCCAGATTTTCTGAGCGCGTCCCTCACTTGCACGAATGAACCATTCTCACCGCTTGATACAGGAGCTCCGACTCTATTTCCAGCATCATCAACGACCTGACCAGTCGTAATCTTGCTGCCAGCCAACTCGTCCGCGATACCGTCGAGCGGATTGCAGTTGTGTACCAGGACCGGCGTCGCGCCTGCGACCACATAGTACGTGTGCTACGCGGCACCCTCGACCTGCTTTTTCGCAGGTCAAGTGCGGTTTGCTGGTCCGGTGAAGTGCGCAGATGTCCGTGGTTGTGCGGGGTTGTTGCCGTCAGCTACTGCCGTCAGGCGGTTCAGCCCAGGTACGGCTTCTCACGGTGTTCCAGGAAGTGCTGGAGCCTGAGTCGTTGGGTGTGGTGCATCGGCAACTGCTCGATCTCTTCGGGCGGTACGAACCGGAGTTCGGTGGACTCGTCGGAGATTGCCAGTTGGCCGCCGGTGATGCGGGCGGTGAAGCAGACGTTGAACTGGCGGCGGACCTCGCCGTCGGTGTAGGCGATGATGTGTTTCGGGTCGGTGTAGGTGCCGACCATGCCGGTGATCTCGACGTCGAGGCCCGTCTCTTCCTTGACCTCGCGGACGGCGGTGCCGGGCAGGGAGTCGGTGAGGTCCATGCCGCCGCCGGGCAGTGCCCATAGGTCGTTGTCGCGGCGGCGCTGGAGGAGGATGCGGCCGTGGCCGTCGGTGACGACGGCGGAGGCGGCGACGACCAGGCTGTTCGGCTTGGGCGCGGTGGGGTCGTCGTAGTACTCGGTGCGGGCCACGGTCAGCCTTCCTCTTGTACGGGGGTTGCCGTCGCCCACACGGCGTCGAAGCTGTCGGCGTAGGTGTCGAACATGCCACCTGTCTCGTGTCGGCGAAGATGCCACACGGGGGCGGCGTAGGCGTTGACGCCCCAGACGTGTGCGTTGACGAGTTGCTGGTCGTCGACGCGGTAGAGGGAGTTGTAGAGCGTGGTGCCGTGGGTGCGGACTTCGATGCCGGGGGTGGCGGCGAGTGGCCTGTAGTGCATGAGGGCGAGGCGGCAGCGGGATTCGATGCCGTGGCCGAACCGCTCCTCCTGGCCGCGGGCTTGGACGGTGCCGCTGTCGGGGTCCCCGATCGCGATGCGGACGGTGCAGCCTTCGGCGGCGCGTTCGGTGAGGAGTTCGTTCAGCCGGGGGTATGTCTCGTGGAGGAAGACGGCCGCGTAGACGAGGATGTCGATCCGTTCCCGGGCCTGGGCCATCAGGTCGGTGAACGTCGAGACGGGGATGTCGGCCCGCTGCTCGTAGAGCGCGACCAGTTCGGGGCTGATGGCGCGGGCGGGGCGGGCTTGGCGCAGGGCTGGCCATAGTGCGTGCACGTCTTCTCCCAGGACTTTGGCCGCCTGGAGGGCTGTGGCACGGCGTGGGGTGCGCCCGAGGTTCACCCAGCGCTCGGCCGACTTGGGGTCGATCTCGACCTCGTGGGCGAGGGTCGCGTACGTCCAGCCTCCGGCTGCCATGACGGCTCGTAGTCTCTCGTTCGGCACGAGTTTCCCCCTTGGTCTCGGGACGGCACCAGGGACGTTCTACATGGTGTGGGACGTCCCGGAGTGGGGTTTGGTGGAGGTTCCTTCGTCCCGGTGACCGGCGTGAGGATCGGTGTCGACCCTGTTGGCACCGATACGCCCGGGGGCACGGTCCATGCCGTCGAGGAGTGTCAACGTGCGAAAGAGCGCGACCACTTGTGTTCCCTTCCTGCGACTGGATGCCTGGTCGCGGTCCGTCTCGCCGGGGTGGTCACGATGACGGCCCGCAACCCTGACGCGGTCGAGCACACTGCCTCGCCCGGTGTGGGCACCCTGGTGGCCGACCGGCGGAACGGCAAGGTCGGCGTGGTGATGGGGCATGTGGGGACGTATGTGCAGCTTCGGCCGCCGTGCGGTGGCCGGGAGTGGGACGTACCGCCCGAGGATGTACGTCCGCCGACCCCGGGCGAGGAATTGAGCGCGAAGGTGGCCGTGGCCAATCGGAGGTGGGGACGGCGACCCCTCGATCGGTCCTGCGCTACGAGACCTGGACTCTCCAGCCCGACCGCGAACCGGACGCGGAGCCCGTCCTGTACGCAATGCAGTGCGCGGTGGACGGAGAGACCTCGCCGACGAGCGAGGACTTCGCCGAACCGCAGGACTGGGTGCTGCGGCACTGCGGCCAGAACCCGTCCCACCACACCTACCGGGAGATCATTACCCGGCCCTGGCGGGCCTGGCGGCAGACGTGAGCCGCCCCGCTGGCCCACGCACCGTACCGCGCTGACCCACCCGACTCCCGTCCCTGCCGGGCACAGCCGATCGAGGCTCCCCGGTCCTCGTCAGCCCTGGCAGGGACGGGCCCTCACGTACGTGCCGGGCCCATGGCCATGAGGTTCTGGCCTCAGCCACAGACAGTCAGCCACGACGGCGGGGGCCGACCGATCACCCACCACGTGTGCCTCGCTCAACCCCGCACCGGCATCATCCCAGTTATCTCCATCGTCACGGCCCCGCCAGGCGGCAAGCATGGGCGTCCGGGACGGCACGAGCCCGCCGGGCGGCCTCTCGGGTGCCCGACCGCCGACGCCGGCCACCGCCCTCGGTGAGCCCGGTGACGGACGTGGAGGGTCGGCCCCCCGGTCGGCCCTGTGCGTGCGATCCGGCCGTAGGACGGTCGTCGGCGACAACTTGCTCTGTCAGGAGCCCGATTCCGGTCAGCCCAGCGAGCTGGCCGGTTGCCGCTCCCGCCGCCCGACCGCCCGTCGGCTCGGCCTCCAGTAGCGCCTGATCCCGGGGAGTGAACGGCGGGTCTGTCGGCGACGGCGGCCAGCCCTGGCGGGCGGGCCCCGCCTTGAACCTCGTAGAGAAAATCTGAACGCACCGCCCTCCGTCCCCACCCGGCAAGGGGGTCAGCGGTCGCCGGTCTCCAAGGACTCGACGCGGGCGTGGAGTTCGGCGAGCTGCTCGACGGCCTCGGCCAGCGCCTGCTCCAACGCCTCGACGCGGGCCGTGGTCCCGCCCGCAGGGGTGCTCGCCGCCCCCGGGGCTTCGTCCTTGGTGTGGTCGTAGTGAGCGACGAAGGCGCCCTTGCCGGGACGGGAGACCACCCACCCGTCCTGCTTGAGCAGGGTCATGGCCTTCTGGACGGTCAGGCTGGAGGCCCCGAACTCCCGCATCAGCACGGCCTGCGTCGGCAGCGCGTCACCGGGCCGCAGCCCGCCGGAGCGAATCTGCTCCCGCAGGGTCTCGGCGATGACCTCGAACGTCAACTGCACCCCGCCGCCCGTCGGCCTGCGCCCGCGCCGCGTCGCCTTTACGCCCGCCACCCCGCCGCCTTCCGTGCCGTCTATCAGCTATTTCCGGCCCGTCCAAACCGGGAAACCGGCCCCACACTACCCGCGTCCCGCCACCCATAGAAAGGAATGAGGAGGGATGCACTTGAATGCGCCCATGGGTCGATGTTAACGTCACGCACTCGCCGGTGATCACCACCGCGCCCCGCCGACCAGCCCTCACTGGTCCGGCCCTCGCGCCCAACTCCGAGGCGCCCCGTTCCCTGTGAGCCGATCACTTCGGCCTGCCCACGTCGCGCCGTATGGCTTCCGCGCTCCCGCCGAAAGGCCCTTCCCGCATGCCCGCACAGCTCCAACTCCCGTACTCCACGATCGTTCCAGCCTCTTCGCGTCGCTGGTCGGCGTTCACAACGCCAACCTGTCCGGCGGACGTCACCGCCTCGGCGGCGGCAGGGCCGCCGGCGCTGGAGCGCCGCGCCAGGCTCACCGCCAAGCTGGCGAAGCTCGCCGCCACCGGCCAACTCGCACCCCTCGCACGACAGATAACCGCCCTTGGCGGCTGCGCGCACCCGATCCGCCTCACCGGGCACCGCACCCACCTCGACACCGCCACCGGTGAGATCCTCGACCACTTCAACTCCGGCCGACTCCCGGCGGGCGAACTGCTGGTCCGCTGCGGCAACCGCCGCGCCACCCG
>NZ_FMDK01000447.1 GCF_900091995.1 Streptomyces sp. MnatMP-M17 | reverse complement strand
CGGATCCAGCCCCCGGGCCGCCGCGGCGGCCAGCGCCGCCGCGGTCAGTCCGGTGGTGTGCAACCGTCCCCGGCAGAAGACGGCCAGGTCCTGGGCGTCACGGATCCTGCCCGCCCTGACGGCCGCCTCCGCGCCGCCCGAGTGGGCATGGCCGCCGGCCGGGAACCGTCCGTCGGCGAGCACCAGTAGTGCGGCGCGGCTCGTCGGGGCCGATGGCGCGCTCATCAGAAGAGGAAGTAGCGCTGGGCGAGCGGGAGTTCGGCGGCGGGCGCGGGCTCCACCGGCTCGCCGTCGATGGTCACCGTGAAGGTGTCCGCGTCGACCTCGACCCGTGGCAGTGCGTCGTTCTCCCGCATATCGGCCTTGGTGATCCGCCGGGTGTTCCCGATCGGTACGAACTCCTTGGCCAGAGCGAGCCGTTCGGGCAGCCCGTCCTCGATCGCCGCCTCCGCGACGAAGTTGAGCGAGCCCGCCGCCGCTGCCCGGCCGAGCGCGCCGAACATCGGGCGCGGCAGCACCGGCTGGGGAGTCGGGATGGAGGCGTTGGCATCGCCCATCTGCGCGTACGCGATCTGTCCGCCCTTGATGACGAGTTGGGGCTTCACACCGAAGAACGCCGGGTCCCAGAGCACCAGATCGGCGAGCTTGCCGGTCTCGACGGAGCCGATCTCCTGGTCGAGGCCCTGGGCGATCGCCGGGTTGATGGTGTATTTGGCGACATAGCGGCGTGCGCGGTGGTTATCGGCCCGGCCGTCGCCGGGCAGCGCGCCACGGCGCTTCTTCATCACATGCGCGGTCTGCCAGGTCCGCATGATCACCTCGCCCACGCGGCCCATGGCCTGGGCGTCGGAGGAGATGATCGAGATGGCGCCGAGGTCGTGCAGGATGTCCTCGGCGGCGATGGTGGAGGGCCGGATACGGGACTCGGCGAAGGCGAGGTCCTCGGGCACGGCCGGGTTGAGATGGTGACAGACCATCAGCATGTCGAGGTGTTCCTCGATGGTGTTGACGGTGTGCGGCCGGGTCGGATTGGTGGAGCTGGGCAGTACGTACGGCTCGCTGACGACGGTGATGATGTCCGGCGCGTGCCCGCCGCCCGCGCCCTCCGTGTGGTACGCGTGGATCGTGCGTCCCGCGATGGCCGCGAGGGTGTCCCCGACGAAGCCCGCCTCGTTCAAGGTGTCCGTGTGGATGGCGAGTTGGGCGCCGGACTCCTCGCAGACGCTCAGACAGGCATCGATGACGGCCGGTGTGGCGCCCCAGTCCTCATGGATCTTGAACCCGAGCGCGCCGCCGCGCAGTTGGGCGCGCATCGCCTCGCGCGACATGGTGTTGCCCTTGCCGAGCAGACCGATATTGACCGGGAAGGTCTCCAACGCCTCGAACATCCGGGCGAGATGCCAGGCCCCGGGCGTGACGGTGGTGGCCTTGGTGCCCTCGGCCGGTCCCGTACCGCCGCCGACCAGAGTGGTCACGCCGGTCGCCAGCGCCTGGTCGACAATGGTCGGCGAGATGAAGTGGACATGCGCGTCGATCGCTCCGGCGGTGACGATCTTCCCGTTGCCCGCGATGACCTCGGTCTCGGGACCGATGACCAGATCGGGATGGACACCGTCCATGGTGTCGGGATTGCCCGCCTTGCCGATCCCGGTGATCCGGCCGTCCCGTACTCCGATGTCGGCCTTGACGATGCCCCAGTGGTCGATGATCAGGGCGCCGGTGATCACGGTGTCGGGCGCGCCCTCGGCCCGTGTCGTACGGGACTGGCCCATCGACTCGCGGATCACCTTGCCGCCGCCGAACACCGCCTCGTCCCCGGCGCGTCCGGGCCCGCCGGAGCGGTCCTCCTCGATCTCGACGAACAGCTCGGTGTCGGCGAGCCTGATCCGGTCGCCGGTGGTGGGGCCGAAGAGATCCGCGTACACGGCGCGGGACAGCTCAGTCATCGAGAGGACCTCCGGTCTCTCCGCGCAGTCCCGGTACGACACGCAGACCGGCGAGAGGTACGAGTGCGATGTCGACGGGAATTCCGGGTTCAAAGCGCACGGCGGTGCCCGCGGCGATATGCAGCCGCTTGCCGCGCGCGGCGGCGCGGTCGAACTCCAGACCGGGATTGGCCTCGGCGAAGTGGTAGTGGGAGCCGACCTGGACAGGGCGGTCGGCGACATTGAGGACGGTGAGCCGGGTGACCTCGCGGCCCTCGTTGAGGGCCACGGGCTCGTCGGCGTACAGGATCTCTCCGGGAATCATCGGCGCTCCTGTCTCACACGATCGGATCATGGACGGTGACGAGCTTGGTGCCGTCCGGGAAGGTGGCCTCCACCTGGACGTCATGGATCATCTCGGGAATGCCTTCCATGACATCGGCCCGGCCGAGCACCTTCCGTCCCGATGCCATCAGTTCGGCGACGGTACGGCCGTCCCTGGCGCCTTCGAGGATGTGCGCGGTGATCAGGGCGACCGCCTCCGGGTGGTTGAGCCGCAGCCCACGCGCCCTGCGCCTGGTCGCGACATCCGCGGCCACATGGATGAGCAGGCGTTCCTGTTCGTGCGGGGTCAGTTGCACGCTTCCACCTCATCGTCTCCGGCCCGGTGACGGCCGGGCGCAGCGGAACCCCAGCCAACATCAACACTCTGTTGAATCGCAACGGTACGCACGGGGCCAGGGTCCGCACGTTAGGGCGGAAGTTTTTCCGGCGCGTTAACTGATCCCAGATCCGACGGCGGACGGCGCGCCCATGGACATCAGGGCCCGTACGCCGTTCTGGAGCGCCTCGATGGGCACCTCTCCGAAGAGCGCCTGCTGAGCGGCGAAGCCCTGACAGGTGGCGATCATGATCCTGGCGACATCGCCCGCGGGGATGTCCGCGCGCATCAGCCCGGCCTCCTGATAGGCCTCCACCACCTTGGTCCAGGCGTCGCGGACCTTCTCGTATCCGCCACGCAGCACCGCCGCCAGCTCCTCGTTGCGCAGCGTCTCGGTCCACACCTGGATGAGCAGCCGCGCCATGCCGGCCGGACCGCCCGACCTGACCGCGACGCCGGTGGCCAGCACCCGGCGCATCACCTGTTCGACCAGTATGTCGGGGCTCTCCGGCGGCTGCCGCAGCGCCGCCGCCTCGAAGGCGTCCCCGATCTCGTCGAGCACCTCGGTGACGATGGCCCCGATCAGCTCCTCCTTGCCGCTGAAGTAGCGGTAGACGGCGCCCGCGGAGAGATCGACCTCGCGCAGGACGTCCTGCATCGAGGTGGCGTGGAAGCCGTTACGGGCGAAGCAGTGCGCGGCGCCGTCGAGAATCTGCCGGCGTCGGGCGTCGAGGTGTTCCTGGGATACGCGGGCCATGCGGCCAATGTAAAACGAACATTCCTTCTTGACAAGCGTCACACCGCGTGGAGACAGTGGCCACAAGCAAAACGAACGATCCTTCTCTTTACTTCGAGCCCTTCGGCTCCTTCGACTCCTCATGAACTCTGAATCGAGGCGCAGTATGTCCGCTCCGGCCGGGTCCGGTACCGCGACAACACGGCGGATGATCGCGGTGATGGTCCTGATTCCCGTCGCCGTGACGCTGGCGCTCTGGGCCTTCGCCTGGCCCGCCGCCCGTATCGCCCCACGCGACCTGCTGGTCGGCATAGCCGGACCGGCCGCAGCCGTGGGCCAGTTGGAGCAGGGATTCGAGCGGCAGGAGGGGGCCTTCGACGTCCACCGTTACAACGACGAGGCCGCCGCCCGTACGGCCGTCGAGGACCGGGTCGTATACGGCGCGGTGGTGGTCACTCCGGAGGGGACGCGGCTGCTGACGGCGACGGCGGCGAGCCCGCTGGTCGCCCAGCTGCTCACCCAGGCGGTGACGGCCCAGGCGCCGGCCGGCGCTGAGGTACCGGTGACCAATGTCGTCCCGGCGCCCGCCGGGGATCCCCGGGGCAGTGTGCTGGGAGCGAGCGTCCTGCCGATGTCGCTGGCCGGTGTCGCGACCGGCGCGGTGGTGGCCTTGCTGGGGCTGCGTGGTGCGCGGGCCGCGGTCACGCTGGCCGGCGCGGCGGCGCTGGTCGGAATCGCCGCCACCGCGGTGGCGGACAGCTGGCTGGGAGCG
>NZ_FMDK01000678.1 GCF_900091995.1 Streptomyces sp. MnatMP-M17 | reverse complement strand
CCAGTTCGCCCGGGCCGTCGAGCACGGACGGGCCGCTGCCGCGCCCGGTGGGGACCTGCGCCAGCGCGGTGCGCCGGCCGGTGCCGCCGTCGGCGCGATGGCGTCCGCCGCCCGCGGTCCTCTTGCGGTCGAGTCGGAAGCCGGTGCCCTCGGTCTCGGGCGCGTCGGTCAGCAGTGCGACGGGCAGGAAGACGATCGCGGTGGTGCCGCCGTACGGAGAGGGCTGGAGCGAGACGCGTACGTTCTGCCGCTGGGCGAGCCGACTGACCACGAAGAGGCCCAGCCGGTCGGTGTCGGACAGTTCGAACTCGGGAGTCTCCGCGAGCCGCAGATTCGCGTCGAGCAGCACTTCGGGCGCCATCCCGAGGCCGCGGTCGTGGATCTCCAGGGTGAAGCCGTTGGCGACCCGCTCGCCGTGCACCTGGACCGCGGTGTGCGGCGGTGAGAACACCGTGGCGTTCTCCAGGAGTTCGGCGATGAGATGCGTGAGGTCGGCGACCGCCGGGCCGCCGACGCCGATCCTGGGCAGCCTGCGGACCTCGATGCGCTCGTAGTCCTCGACCTCGGCCACGGCGGCCCGTACCACGTCCATGAGCTGGACGGGCTTGCGCCACTGCCGTGAGGGCGCGGCTCCGGAGAGGATCACCAGGCCTTCGGCGTGCCGGCGCATACGGGTGGTGAGGTGGTCGAGCCGGAAGAGGTCGGCGAGCTCCTCGGTGTCCTCCGTACGGCGCTCCATGGTGTCCAGGAGCGTGAGCTGACGGTGGAGGAGGACCTGGTTGCGGCGGGCGAGGTTGACGAACACCTCGGAGACGCCGCGCCGGAGGTCGGCCTGCTTGACGGCGGCCTCGACGGCGGCGCGCTGGAGCGTGTTGAGCGCCTGGCCGACCTGGCCGACCTCGTCCCGTTCGTAGTCGAGCCGCGGCGCCTCGGTCTCCACGTCGACCTGCTCGCCCGCGGCGAGCCTGCGCATGACGCTGGGCAGTCTGACGCCGGAGACCTCGTGGGCCTCCTTGCGGAGCTGGGTGAGGTCACGGACCAGGTCGCGGCCGACGCGTACGGACACGATCACGGAGACGAGGAGCGCGACAAAGCCCACGGTGCCGGCCAGGATGAGTCGGACGAAGACCTCCTGGCGCACCGGGTCGATATGGGCCCGGTAGAGGGCGTCGGCCTTGGCGCTCTCGCTGGTGAGGTCCTCCAGGACCGGCGCGGTCATCTTCTGCCAGTGCGCCATGTCGACGGCTTTGGGATTGTCGGAGGGCCCGGCCTCGACGAGGTCGTCCTCGGTCTGGCGCAGTGCGAGCGTGGCCGGTGTGCGCCAGTACTGTTCGAGCGTCACACGGTCCGTGAGCGGTAGGTCGGAGAGGTTCGTCTGGTAGAGCACGGTGCGGCCGGCGACCAGATCGGAGAGCGAGCGGATGTCCGTGGCGGTGAGTCTGCGCGCGGTCAGCGCGGAGGCGACCACCGCGTCCTCGCGGGAGAGCATCTCCTTGGCGCGGCCGAGACCGACCAGCGCCCGGCCCCAGTTGTCGCCGTCCACGTCCTGGTGGCCGTACAGGGACGCCAGGAAGGTGTGACCGGGATCGACGAGCTGGTTGTAGAAGTCCAGCGCCCGCTCACGGGTGACGGTGCTCTCGTCCACGGAGCGGCGCATCAGGTCGAGGCCGTCCAGGGCCCCCGTGAGGATGGTGAACCGCTCGGACGTGGTGGGATCCATCCGGTCGCGGACACTGAGAGTGGCGTTCTTCTTGACGAGGGCCAGGGCCGCGTCGGTGTCGGCCCGGCGGCTGCGGAGTTCGGTCAGCGAATCCGCAGCGCGCGGGTCGGAGAGATAGATGAGTGTCTGCCGGCGCTCGCTCTGGAGGACGAGGATCGCGTCCTCGACAGGGTGGCCGACCTTCTTGATGACTTGGCCGACGTCGAGGAGCTGGTTGGCCTGGCTGCCGGTGAGGACGGAGATGAAGGCCCACATGACAGTGAGCGCGACGAGCGGCACGAGCAGCAGCGCCACGATCTTCCGGCGGATGGATTTCCCGCGAAAGCGCATGGCCTCCCCCAGCTCGATCCCCGCCCGGTGCGGGAGATACTCCGTCAGCAAACGGCGCGAGCCTACTACTGTCACACCGGCAACTCGAAGACACGTCCGGATGATTTTCGACCGCCGCATGGCGCCTTGATCACGAGTTGTCCTGTTTTTCGGTGAGATGACGTCCGTCACGAGAAGTTCGAGAGCGGGCCTCAACGACGGCTACCCGCCGAGCCAGTTGGCTTGAATCATTCGGTCGGTGCTTCTCCGGGAATCTTCAGGCGCCGTCATTCGTCCTTGTGTGCGGGGATCAGACGGGATCTGACGGGGATCAGGGGAAGCGGAGAGCGCCGCGGGGGGTTCGCGCATCACATTCGGTTCCATGGCCGGCGTGAAGCGCGACGAGACGGGCAATCACCCTTGAGTCGGACAGTGGACAGGTTGGGGAGTGACGTCCATGGAGACGGATGAGCGGCGTGACGCGGCGTCGGCGGGTGGGATCGCGGAGGTGTCCCGGGGGCTCTGGGTCGAGGAGCCCGCGGCGCGGTATCGCATGCCGGATCCGGTCAGAACGGCGGCCGTGCGGGCGGTGATCATAGCGGCGGTGACACTGATTCAGGCCATGGTTGCCTTTCTCAGCACGCTCGCGGGCTCCTGGCTGGCGTTTCCGATGGTGCTGAGCAGTGTGGCCTCCACGGTGGTGGCGACCTGGGGCGTGCTGGACGTATGGGTCACACGCCAGGTGTGGAACCAGCGCCATGGTGTGGTCTCGGCGCCGAGCAGCACGGCTCGGCAGCTCCGCAGGGAGCGGCGCAGGGCCAGACGCGCGGCGAGAAGCGCGGCGCGTGAGGCCGCGCGGATACGGCGGCGGAGTCGGCGGCATCAGAACAGACTGAGCGAGGCCTGAGCGCGCCGCCGTAGCGGCGCTCCATGACAGGCTCTCGTCGCTCGGCGATGGGCCGTCACTCGGTGATGGGCTCCGGCGTCCGTTTGAACATCCGCGTCGCGGTGATCTCGCCGTGCACGGGCTCGCCGTCCGGGTCCGGCTGGGGCAGTCCTGGGCGCAGATGCTCCTCGACGCTGATGTATTTGAGCCCCGCGCGCAGATCCGCGTCATTGCGCAGCCGGATGACCAGCGGGAATTCCGCGAGCGCCGTCGTGTCGAAGAGACCGGTGGTGTAGAGGAGTTGTACGCCCAGGGCGTCCGAGACCGCGCGCTGGAGCTCCAGCAGATAGGTGGCGTTGGCGCGGCCGATCGGATTGTCGAGGAAGAGCGTGCCCGCGTGGCGGTGCTTGTCGCGGCCCCGGTCATTGCTGCGCAGGGCGGCCATCGTGCAGTACAGCGCGATCGCGGCGGTCAGCAGCTGGCCGCCGGAGAAGACATCGCCCATCTGTCCGACCGGGACCCGCTCGGCGCGCAGTACGGCGTCGGGCTTGAGGATCTCGACCGCGACTCCCTTGGGCTGGAGCGCCGCCTGAACACCGCGCAGCAGCAGGGACATTCCGTCCCTGCGCAGATCGGAGTTCTTCTTGAGGGCGGCGCGGGTGGCCTCGTCCACGACCTCGCCGAGCCGCTCGATGAGCGCCGCCCGGTCCGGCTCCTCGAAGCGGATCCGCAGGAACTCCTGGCCCGACCACTCCCCGAGCCCTTCGGGCAGCCGGGAGAGCCGCTGGGCCGAGCGGAGCGTCGTCAGCGCGGACTCGACCAGACCGCGCAGCCGGTCGACAATCGAGTCTCGATTGCGTTCGAGCTGTGCCAGTTCGTCCGTCAGCACGCGCAGCCTGGGCGCGAAGGCCTGGGCCCAGGACGCGGCGTGCTCGGGCAGCGCGGACGCGGGCAGTTCGCGGATCTGGTGGCGCGCGGGCGTGCGCACCTGTTCGTAGCGGGTCGCGTTGGCGTGCCGTACGAGCACATCGCAGGCTTCCCGTACACCGGCCTCGGCGGCGGAGAGGTCGGCGGCACAGGCGCGCAGTGAGCGGCGGGCCTCGGCCGTGGCGAGCCGCGCCTCCGGCAGGCCGCCGGGAT
>NZ_FMDK01000891.1 GCF_900091995.1 Streptomyces sp. MnatMP-M17 | reverse complement strand
GGGCGGCAGGACGCCGCCGCCGGTGCCGTACGCTCCAGCCGGTGCGGTCCGTTCCGGTCGCCGCCGTCAGTTCCAGTCGGTGAAGGACGCGTAGCCGCCGGCGTCGGCCATCTGCTCGGCCACGCCTTCGAGATCCTCGGGCAGCAGGCCCCAGACGATCAGATCGGTGCGGATATCGGTCCAGCCGCCGTCCTCGGTCTGTGTTCGCGCTATCCAGGCATTGCGCAGCACCCCCTCGCTGATGCAGCCGATCTTCTGCGCGACCTGCTGCGAGGCGGTGTTGTCGGCCGGTGTCCGCACTTCGATGCGCTCGAACTTCTGGTCACGGAAGAGCCACTGCGCGACCGCGAGCGCCGATTCCGTGGCGTATCCCTCACCGCGCGCCCAGGGAGCGGTCACATAGGCCATCTCGGTGGAGAGCGCGTGCCAATTGGTTCTCCGCAGCCGCACGATGCCGACGAGCCGCTGGGTGAGGAACTCGGTGACGGCGAAGGCGATTCCGCGGCCTGCCACGCGCTCGGCGGGCGCGATACTGGCGACCCACTGGTCGGCGTCCTCGCGCGTATACGGATGAGGCACGGGCGTCCAGGCCGTGATCAGTTCGTCGTTCATCATTTCGATGTGCGCCGGGATGTCCGCCGTCTCGAAGGCGCGCAGCACCAACCGCTCCGTGCTGATGGAAACGTCCGGAAAGGTGGTAGTCATGCGCAGCTCCATGCCTCAGTCCGTCGTAAATGCACAGCATGCAGCATCGGACGGTGATGCGCATGGCCGGGTCCGGGTGGATGCGTGGGCCCCGCGTACGGAAGACATACGCGGGGCCCACACCGAAGGACTCGGAGGCAAGAACGTTACTGCTCCGGCCACTTGAGCGACACACTGACCGCCCGGAAGCCCCCGGAGGCTACTGGACGGTGCCGAAGACGGGTACGACCGAGCCGTCGTAGGTGTCCTCGATGTACTTCTTGACCTCGGGCGAGTTGAGAAGCGTCGCGAGCTTCTCCACCCGGGCGTCCTTCTCATTGCCGCGCTTGACGGCGAGGAAGTTGGCGTACGGGTTGCCTTCGGACTTCTCCAGCGCGAGCGAGTCCTGAGCGGGCTTCAGGCCGGCCTCAAGGGCGTAGTTGCCGTTGATGACGGCGGCGTCGACATCATTGAGGGCGCGAGGCAGGGTTGCGGCCTCCAGCTCCTTGAACTCGATGCCCTTGGCATCCTCGATGTCGGAGAGATTGGCGTCGATTCCCGCGCTGTCCTTGAGTGTGATCACACCGTTGTCCGCGAGCAGCTTCAGCGCGCGGCCCTCATTGGTGGTGTCATTCGGAATGGCGATGCTCTGACCGGACTTGATGCCCTTGAGATCGTCGATCTTCTTGGAGTAGAGACCGAGCGGTTCCAGATGGACATTGACGACGGGCACGATGTCGGTGCCGTTCTTCTTGTTGAAGTCGTCCAGATAGGGCTTGTGCTGGAAGAAGTTGGCGTCGACCTCGCCGCTCTGGGTCGCGGTGTTCGGCAGGACGTAGTCCGTGAACTCCTTGACCTCCAGCTTGAGACCGGCCTTCGCCGCCAGATTGTCCTTGACGAAGTTCAGGATGTCGGCGTGCGGTACGGGAGACGCGGCGACGAGCAGCGGCTTGGACGTGTCGGCCGAGGCACCGGAGCCGGCCTTGGCCGAGGCGCCCGGATCGGAGGACGTGCCGCAGGCGCTGAGGCCCAGGCTGAGGACGACGGTGGCGGCGGCAGCCGCGGTGAACTTGGCGGTGGTACGCACGAAGAGTGCCTCTTTCCACTGATGCGGGTGACGGAGCCCGGACAAGGAGTGCGGGCTGTGTGGGAGGTGGGGCGTGGGGGGAACTTTGGGGCGCGGCGGCTCAGGAGGCCGTACGGCCGCGGCGCGCCAGCAGGCGCCCGACACCGTCGCCGAGGAGTTGTACGGCGGTGACGATCAAAATCAGGACCACGACCGTGGCCACCATGAAGCCGTTCTCGAAGCGCTGGAATCCGTAGGTGACGGCCTTGGACCCGAGGCCCTCGCCGCCGACCGCGCCGGCCATGGCCGAGTAGCCGATGAGGGCGATGACGGTGGTGGTGACACCGGAGACCAGCGACGGCAGGGCCTGCGGCAGCAGCACCTTGCGGACGATGGTCGGGACGGAACCGCCCATCGCCTGCACGGCCTCGACCAGTCCGTGGTCGACCTCACGGATCGAGGTCTCCACGAGGCGCGCGAAGAACGGGATGGCACCGACCGCGAGCGGCACGATCATCGCGGTGGGCCCGATGAAAGTGCCGACGACCAGCGTGGTGAAAGGGATCAGCGCGATCAGCAGGATGATGAACGGCAGTGAGCGGCCGATGTTCACGATCACACCGACGGTCTTGTTCACCGGCGCGTTCTGGAGCAGTCCGCCCTTGTCGGTGAGGACCAGCAGAACACCGAGTGGCAGTCCGCCGACGATGGTGACGAGCGCGGACCACAGCACCATATAGAGGGTGTCGAGAGTCCCTTGGGCCAGCAGCGGCTGCATCTCCGACCAGGTCACTTGACATCTTCCTTCACCAGTACGGGCGTCTCGCCCTCGGCGGACCCCGCGTCCGCGGGCTGTTCGGGGACGGAGCCTTCGGCGGCGGGCTCGTCGTCCACCACCTCGGCCTGGAGTCCCTGCTCCCGCAGAAAGCCGATCGGCACGACGTTCTCCTCGTAACCGCCGGGCAGTTCGATCCGCATCCGGCCGATCTGCCGGCCCGCGACGGTGTCCATCGAGGCGCCCAGGATCGAGATGTCGATGTTGTACGTGCGGGAGAGCTGCGAGATCACCGGCCGGGTGGCGGCCTCGCCCTGGAACGTGACGTCGATGACCGTACGGCCCGGGCCCGACGGCGCTCCGCCCACCGGGAACAGCTCCTGGGCGAGCTGCGAGCCGGGCGTGGCGAGCAGTTCGCCGACCGTGCCCGACTCGACGATCCTGCCCTTCTGCATCAGCGCGGCCGAGTCGCAGATCGTCTTGACGACCTCCATCTCGTGGGTGATGAGCAGCACGGTCAGTCCGAGCTGCTGGTTGAGATCGCGCAGCAGTTCGAGGATCGAGCGGGTGGTCTCGGGATCGAGGGCGCTGGTCGCCTCGTCGGAGAGCAGCACCTTGGGGTCACCGGCCAGGGCGCGGGCGATACCGACCCGCTGTTTCTGGCCGCCCGAGAGCTGGGCCGGATACGAGGTGGCCTTGTCGGCGAGTCCCACCAGGTCGAGCAGCTCCAAAGCGCGGCGGGCGCGCTCCTGGCGGGTGATGCCGAGGATCTCCAGCGGCAGTTCGACATTGTCCTTGACCGTGCGGGAGGACAGCAGATTGAAGTGCTGGAAGACCATGCCGATCGCGCTGCGCGCCTGCCGCAGCTCCTTGCCCGCGCGTCGGCCGCGACCGGCGAGCGCGGTGAGGTCCTGGCCGTTGACGATCACCCGGCCCGCGGTGGGACGTTCGAGGAGATTGACGCAGCGGATGAGGGACGACTTGCCGGCGCCGCTCTGTCCGACGACGCCGAAGACCTCGCCCTCGCGGACATGGAGGTCCACGGAGTCGAGAGCGGTGACTTCGCGGCCTCGTGATGTGGCGGACCGGTAGATCTTCGTCAGGCCCGTGGTAGTGATCACTGGGGTATCCATCACTGTCGAGTGCGCGGCGAGGTGTCCGCCGGCACGGGGCATTCGTCATTCGGACGCTTCACGCCGAGACGGTGGGTGAACCGGGAGCAGGCGCGTGCGAGGCAGACCGGGCCGCTCCCGCCGACAGTCCGGACCATGGCGGGCATGGCGTACGGAATCGGCGCGGCGGCGCGGCTGTCAGGTCCCGCTTCGGGGCGCGGGACTCAGGCAGGGGCCCTCAGTTGGCGCACATTCGACACAGACAACGAGCACCGGGCGTCGTGATCGCCTCGGTCGCGGGAACGCGGTAGCTCATCGTGGTCATGCGATAAGTAAAGCAGACATCAAGAGGGCCACCCGGGGCTTGTCCGCATATCGGACGACTTTGTCTCACCGTTGTGGCCAAGGCCACGGTCCACCGCTCCTCGTGGGCCCGGGGGCGCGCGGCGGGTGCATTTCGGGCCGTAATACGCTCGGGCCATGCTCGTCGCCCTGACGGTCGCGGTCTCCGTGGCCGCGCTCGCCCTCGCCGCCTGGTGCGGTTTCGCCGCCTACCGCGACCAGCCCACCAAGGACTGGCACTTCATCGGCATGGCCGTGGTGGCCGCACTGACGCTCGTCCAACTGGTGATCGGGATCGTGCAGCTCGCGCGCGGGGAGAAGGCCGACCAGGGCTCGGTGATTTTCGTCTCGTATCTGATCGGCGCGCTGCTGGCGGTGCCGGCGGCCGGCTTTCTGTCGCTGGCCGAGCGGACGCGGTGGGGTTCGACGACGGTGGCCGCGGGAGCGGTCGTCCTGGCCGTGCTGGAAGTACGGCTCCATGACATCTGGGGAGGCTGACGATGGGCGAGCCCACCACCGGCGCGAGAACCACGGGAACGGAGCGGAAGGAAGGCCGGGTGAACGAGCCGACGCCGGCGGGCGAGGAGTCCGCGGCCCGGCTGGTCAGCGGGCCCGGTCTGCTGCTGGTCTGGCTGTACGGCGTGATGTCCGTCGGCGCGGTCTCCCGGTCCGTCTACCAGATCGCGACCGAGTTCGAGCATGCGCCGCTCGCCTACTCGCTCTCCGCCGTGGCGGCCCTGGTCTACGCGTTCATCACCTACACGCTCGTACGCGGCGGCGAGACCGCCCGGAAGGCGGCGCTGGTGTGCTGCGCCGCCGAGCTCGTGGGTGTACTGACCGTCGGGACCTGGACGCTGGCCGAGCCCTCGGCCTTCCCGGACGCCACGGTCTGGTCGGACTACGGCATGGGCTATCTCTTCATCCCGGTGCTGCTGCCGGTCACCGGCATCCTGTGGCTGCGGAAGGCCCGCCGCTGAGAGCGGCGGGCGGGGTCCGCGC
>NZ_FMDK01001219.1 GCF_900091995.1 Streptomyces sp. MnatMP-M17 | reverse complement strand
CGGCGAGATGCGACGCGGCGGACCACAGCCGCCGCCGGTCGGCCGTCTCCCGCTCCGTGGTGTCGGGCGCGGGGCCGTCGATCCGGGCGGCCAGCACCACATGCGGAGCATCGAGATCCGCGCCGAGCCGGACGGCCCGTTCGCGCAGCAGCCGCGGATCACGGTCCGGCGCGTCGAGGAGGTCGTCCAGCAGCTCGCCGCGCACACGCTGTTCGGCCTCACCCGCCGACCGTCGGGCGAGCAGCAGCAGTGAGGTCACCATGGCGGCCCGCTCCAGGGTGCGCTGGTCGACGGGATCCAGCTCGGGATGACCGCGCAGGACGAGCGCGCCGAGCAGCTCACCGCCGGCCGAGACGGCGACGCCCCAGACCTCGTCGTGGCACTTGGCACGGCCGTCGGTCCCGGTCAGCTCCAGAGCGGTCACGGAGGCAGAGCCTGGGCCCGCGAACTCCACCGTGCCGTCCAGCACTTCGGACAGCGCGCTCGCCACGTCATGGACTCCGCCGCCGCGCAGCACGAGTTCGGTGAGCCGGTCGTGCACGTCCGAGGCGCGCTCGATGACCGCGCTGTGCTCCTTGATGATCTCGTTGGCCTTCTCCAGCTCCGCGAGCGCGGACCGGGTCTCCCCCAGCAGATTCGCGGTGTCGATCGCGACCGCGGCATGCGCGGCGAACGAGCCCAGCAGGGCGATCTGTTCACGCTCGAAGACCCGGGCACGGCGGTCGGCGGCGAAGAGCACCCCGATGACCTGGCTGCCGAGCATCAGCGGAACACCGAGGATGGCGACCAGTCCTTCGTCGCGCACACCGGAGTCGATGGCTCTGGTGTGCTGGAAGCGAGGATCGTCGAAATAGCTGTCGGTGACATAGGGACGCGCGGTCTGGGCGACAAGCCCGCCGAGCCCTTCGCCCATGCCGAGTCTGAGCTGCTGGAAGCGGGCCGAGACCGATCCGTCCGTGACACGCATATAGGTGTCGCCCGCGGCCGGATCGTTGAGACAGAGATACGCGACCTCCGTGCCGAGCAGCGAACGGGCGCGCTGCACGATCGCCCGGAGCACCGCGTCGAGATCGCGCAGACCCGCCAGGTCGTGCGCGGTCTCGAAGAGCGCCGACAGCTCGGCCTCCCGGCGCCGCCGC
>NZ_FMDK01000445.1 GCF_900091995.1 Streptomyces sp. MnatMP-M17 | reverse complement strand
CCAGAAAGCGAAAGGGCCCACCGACACCGTCGGCGGACCCTCACGAAAGATCGAGGCTAGCGGCAGGTGCGAATATTCGAGGGCCGTACGCGCTTGACGTTTCCACGAGGCAGGTGCTTGCCATGGGGCAAAGCCATTGTGGTGGGAGGCGTGGTGGAAGGGGCGTCGGGGGATACGCTTTTTGGTGGTCAGACGGGCGGGAGTCCTGGGGTGAGCTCCCCTGGGTCTCCCCATGAGGATCGTGCGCGGCGATTGATGTGAGCGGTTCGTTCAACAGCTAGGTGGCATACGTATGTTCACGACCCGGCCCACGCTTCAAGGGACCTTCGGGATGGTGTCCTCCACCCACTGGCTCGCCTCGCAGTCCGCGATGGCCGTGCTGGAGGACGACGGTAACGCCTTTGATGCCGCCGTTGCCGCCGGCTTTGTGCTGCATGTTGTCGAGCCGCACCTCAATGGGCCTGGTGGCGAAGTGCCTATCATCCTTGCGCCCGTCGACGGTGAGGTCCGGGTGCTTTGTGGGCAGGGGCCGGCGCCTGCGGGGGCGAGTATTGGGCACTACCGTTCCCTCGGGCTCGAACTGGTCCCCGGTACTGGTCCGTTGGCCGCCGCCGTGCCCGGTGCCTTTGACGCGTGGATGGTGCTGCTGCGTGATTACGGCACCAAGTCCCTGGCTCAGGTGCTGCGTTACGCCATCGGATACGCCGAGGACGGCCATGCGCCGGTCGAACGGATCGGTGAGACCGTCGAGTCGGTCCGCGAGCTCTTCGAGACCGAGTGGACGTCTTCCGCCGATGTCTACCTTCCGGGCGGCAAGGCGCCGGCGCCCGGGGAGCTGTTCCGTAACCCCGTGCTCGCCGCGACCTGGCGTCGGCTGATCTCCGAGGCCGAGTCGGCCGGAGAGGACCGGGTGGCGCAGATCGAGGCCGCCCGTATGGTCTGGCGTGAGGGCTTCATCGCGCAGGCGCTGCTGCGCCAGTCCGCCACGCCCACCATGGACACCAGCGGTTCGCACCACACCGGCACCCTGACGGCGGCGGATCTGGCCGGCTGGTCGGCGGCGTACGAGGCGCCCGCCACCTATGACTGGGACGGCTGGACGGTGTGCAAGGCGGGCGCCTGGAGCCAGGGGCCCGTCTTCCTCCAGCAGTTGGCGCTGCTGCCCTCCCGTGCGGCCGACCTGCCCGCGTACGGCTCGGCGCAGTACGTTCATCAGCTCATCGAGGGCTGCAAACTCGCCATGGCCGACCGGGAGGCCTGGTACGGCGACGCCGCCGAGGTACCGCTGGCCGCCCTGCTCTCCGAGCCGTACAACACCGCCCGCCGCGCGCTGATCGGCGAGCGTGCCTCGTACGAGTTGCGCCCAGGCAGCCCCGAGGGACGCGAGCCGGTCCTCAGCGCCCATGCCACCGCCGTCTCCACGGGCGAGCCCGGCTTCGACCCGCTGGGCCTTCCGGCCGCGGGTGCGGGCGTGGGCGAGCCGACCGTGGGCAAGCAGACCACTGGCGAGCCGACCGTCGCCAAGGACGGTGCCACTCGCGGCGACACCTGCCATCTCGACATCGTCGACCGTTGGGGCAATATGATCGCCGCCACGCCGAGCGGCGGCTGGCTCCAGTCCAACCCGGTCGTCCCCGAACTGGGCTTTCCGCTCGGCACCCGGCTCCAGATGGCCTGGCTGGACCCCGGACTGCCGAACTCACTGACGCCCGGCCGCCGGCCCCGTACCACCCTCACGCCGTCGATCGCGCTGCGCGAGGGCGTACCGGTGCTTGCCTTCGGCACGCCCGGCGGCGACCAGCAGGACCAGTGGCAGTTCCACTTCTTCCTGGCGCTCGCCCTGCGGGCACCGGTCCGGGGCGGGCTCGATCTCCAGGGCGCCATCGACGCGCCCAACTGGCACAACGACAGCTTCCCCGGCTCCTTCTACCCGCGCGGGATGCGGCCCGGCAGTGTGACGGTGGAGGAGGGCATGGACCCGGATGTCATCGAGGCGCTGCGCCGGCGCGGCCATGACGTGACCGTCGGTGGGGCCTGGTCCGAAGGGCGGCTGTGCGCGGTCGCCCGGGATCCGGAGACGGGCGTCCTGTCGGCCGCAGCGAACCCTCGTGGCATGCAGGGTTATGCCGTAGGACGCTGAGAGTCCCCCGAGCCGTCACGGAGAGTCCCCCCAGCCGTCACCCGGGCTGCCCTCCGGAGTGTCACAGGGGCGTGATTGGCTGGTGGGCATGATCGATGACGCTGTGTACGGAACGTACGGAACGGTTCCCCTGAGGGAGTGGGAGACGGCGGACGGGCGGACGGCCCGGGAGATGCCTCATGGGCTCCGTGTGTCCGCCGTCGAAGAGGCGGTACGCGCGGCAGCGGCGGCCGAGATCATGCCGCGCTTCCGGCAGCTCGCCGCGCACGAGATCGCGGAGAAGACCGGTCCTCACGATCTGGTGACGGTCGCCGACCGGCGCGCGGAGGAACATCTCACCGCCGCCCTCACCGCGCTGCTTCCCGGCTCGGTGGTGGTCGGCGAGGAGGCGGTCCACGCGGATCCGGCGGTGTACGACGCGCTGCGCGGCGAAGCACCCGTATGGATCGTCGATCCGGTCGACGGCACCCGCCAGTTCGTTCACGGCGAGCCGGGCTTCTGCACGCTCGTCGCCCTCGCGCAGGGCGGCGAGGTGCTGGCGTCCTGGACCTACGCGGCGGCGCTGGACGAGATGGCGATCGCCGTACGGGGCCGCGGCGCCTGGCTCGACGGCGTTCCGCTGCGCTCCGGCGCGCCCGTGCCCGGCGCGGTGCTGACGGTCGCGATGTCCCATCCGGACTACACCACGGACGCCCAGAAGCGCGCCCTCCTGGGACTGCGCACCGAGGGCATCGACGCCCGCGCGTGCGGCTCGGCCGGGCTCGAATATCTGGACGTGGCGCGGGGCGCGCTCGACGCGGTGGCCTTCAACTGGGAGCTGGCCTGGGACCATGCGGCGGGCCTGCTGCTGGTGACGGAGGCGGGCGGCGCGCAGCAGACGCTCACGGGCGAGCCGTTCCGTATCACGGGCGGCAACGCGCTGCCCTTCACCGCGGCCCGCGACGAGGCCACGGCGCGGCGGATACGGGAGCGGCTGCTGACGGGCGCGTGAGGAGGTGTGAGGACGCGTGAGGAAGCGCGGCCATCAGGCCTCAGCGGCGGTCGCACCACCAGCGGCCGGATCAGCGGCGGCCCGGCCGTTCTCGGTCAGGTGCCCGAGTCCAGGACGGTCCGTACCTCCGTCACCAGCGCTCCGGCCGCTTCCACCGCCTCCGCGTCCAGTGACCTCAGCGCTCGTGCGATACGCGCGGCGAAGTCCGGTGGCGTGTCCGGGAGGGCGGCGGCCGTTGCCGTGGCGCCCTTTTCGTTGAGGCACCAGACGCGGTGGTGGGCGAGCAGGGCCTGTACGAGGATGCCGAAGGCCCGGGACAGGCAGAGCGAGACGTGGAGGGCGTCACCCGCGCCCGCCGACTTACGGGCCGCCGCCACCGAGAAGTCCGCCTCCCAGGCCGCTTCGGCGAGTGCCCTGCGCAGCGGCTCCGGATAGGCCCGGGCCGCCTCCCGCAGTGCCGTCAACTCGCCGGTGGGATCGGCCAGTACGCGGCAGAGCGCGACCTCACCGGCGTACGCGGGCGACCAGGACCCGAGCGGATGGCCAGGCTGCGTACCCACCTCGAACCGGCCCTCGCGGCACTGCTCCCAGACCCGCTCCACGCGGTGCAGATCGCGCAGGATCCAGTCCACCGCGACGCCGTCCACCGACAGCCAGGCCCCGCCGTTCACCCAGGGACCCCACTCACCGGGGCCCGCGACCTCCACCGGTGAGCCCGTCATCTCGGCGGCCAGTTCGGCCAGCTCTGCCAGCGCCGCTCTGCCGAGCCCACTCGCCGCTCTGTCGAGCCCACTGTGCCCGCCATCGATACCACCGTTCCCGCCGCGGTAGTAGACGCCCAGGTCCCAGTCGGAGTCCGGGCGGTGCGTACCACGGGCGCGGCTGCCGCCGAGTGTCACGGCACGCACTCCGCGTACGCGCGTGAGCCGTGCTGCCATGATGTCGATGAAGTGCGGCAGGGCCGCGTCCGGTGCGGTGTTCATCGTCGCGGACAGTACCCGCCCTCGGGCTGTCGGTGCCCGGGAATATCCTGGGGTTTCTTGCCATCGGCTACGAAGGAGTCCGAAGGTGACGTCGATGCTCGATGCCGTCGTCGTGGGGGCGGGACCCAACGGGCTGACCGCCGCCGTCGAGCTGGCCAGGCGGGGCTTCTCGGTGGCCGTGTTCGAGGCCGCCGACACGGTGGGTGGAGGCGCCAGGACGGAAGAGCTGACGCTGCCCGGCTTCCGGCACGATCCCTGTTCGGCCGTGCACCCGCTGGGCATGGGCTCGCCCGTCTTCGGGACGATGCCGCTCGGCCGGTACGGGCTGGAGTGGCTGCATCCCGAGCTGCCGATGGCGCATCCCTTCGACGACGGCACGGCGGCGGTGCTGTCCCGCTCGGTCGCCGAGACGGCCGCGTCCTTCGGCCCTCGTGACGCGGGCGCGTACCGCCGTCTGGTCGCGCCCTTCCTCGGCAAATGGGACACGCTCGCCCGGGACTTCATGTCCCTGCCGCTCACGGCGCTGCCGCGCGATCCCGTCACCCTCGCCCGGTTCGGACTGGCCGGGCTGCCGCCGTCGACCTGGCTGGCGCGCCGCTTCCACGACGAGAAGGCGCGTGCCCTGTTCGCCGGGCTCGTCGGCCATGTCATAGCCCCGCTGAACGGGCTCGCCACCGGCGCCGTCGGGCTGATCTTCGCGCTCGCCGCGCACGCGGGCGGCTGGCCGCTGCCGCGTGGCGGCTCGCAGTCGATCTCCGACGCGCTCGCCGAGTATCTCCGGGATCTGGGCGGTTCGGTCCACACCGGGTACGAGGTCAAGCGGCTGGACGAGCTGCCGCCCGCCCGCGCCTATGTCTTCGACACCTCGCCGACCGCCCTGGCCCGTATCGCGGGTCTCGGCCGTGTGTACGACGGCTACCGCTACGGGGCGAGCGTATTCAAGATCGACTACGCGCTGGACGGCCCGGTGCCCTGGACGGCCGAGGATCCGCGCCGGGCCGGGACCGTACAGATCGGTCCGACCAGCGGAGAGATCGGTACGGCGCTGCGCCTGGTCGCGGCCGGCCACCCGCCCGCGACACCGTTCCTGATCACCGCCCAGCCGAGCCTGGTGGATCCGTCCCGCGCGCCCGAGGGCAAGCATGTCTTCTGGGCGTACGGTCATGTCCCCAGCGGCTGGCAGGGCGATCTCACCGACGCCGTGGAGCGGCAGCTGGAGCGCTTCGCTCCCGGATTCCGCGACCGTGTCCTGGCCCGGGCCACCGCGGGCCCGCCCGAGCTGGCCGCCCGTAACCCCAACTATGTCGGCGGCGACATCGCCTGCGGCGCCGCCTCTGGGCTCCAGTTGCTGCTGCGTCCCAAGATCTCCCTCTCCCCGTACACCACTCCGCATCCCGCCGTCTTCATCTGCTCCTCCGCGACCCCGCCGGGCCCCGGTGTGCACGGCATGTCCGGGCACAACGCGGCGAAGGCGGTCTGGCGGCGGCTGCGCGAGGTCTGAGGAGGTCGTCCAACGGAAGCCTGAGAAGGTCGTACGACGAGGTCCGCGGAGGCCGTGCGACAAGGTCTGAGGAGGCCGCCGATATGACAACCACAACCCTGACGCTGGTCCGAGGAAGTATCACCGACCAGAGCGTGGACGCCATCGTCAACGCCGCGAACTCCTCGCTGCTCGGCGGAGGCGGTGTCGACGGCGCGATCCACCGCGGGGGCGGTCCGGAGATCCTGGCCGAGTGCCGCGCCCTGCGTGCCGCGCGGTACGGCCGCGGCCTGCCCACCGGCCAGGCGGTGGCCACCACGGCCGGCCGCCTCGACGCCCGGTGGGTGATCCATACGGTGGGCCCGGTGTATCAGGTTTCCGGCAGCGATCCCTCGCTTCTGGCCTCCTGTTACCGGGAGTCTCTCCGAGTGGCCGATGAGCTCGGTGCGCGGACAGTCGCGTTCCCAGCCATCTCCACCGGCGCCTACAGGTGGCCGATGGAAGACGCCGCTCGCATCGCCGTAGAGACCGTGCGGAACACGGAGACGGCGGTCACCGAGGTCAGATTCGTGCTCTTCGACGAGCGGGCATACGCGGCGTTCGCCGGACGACTCCGCTGACCGGAACCATGGTTCGGGGGCGACGCCTTGACGGCTCGGCCAACTGGGTGATTCGAATCCGGTCCGGGAGTATTCCAACAATTGTGCGGGTATTCGCTTGACGGTGTCTCGGGGCATCTCCTGGCTGTCGGTCGACACGGGCGGTACACGGGAGGTCCAATGATCAGTAGGCGGCGGGTTGTTCGGGCCGGCGCCGTCGGCGGCGTCAGTCTCCTTCTGCCCGGTGGGCCGGTGTCCGCGGCCGGGGTGACGGCGGCCGAAGTGACGGCGGACGGTGTGCTCGATCCGGAGACGATAGAGAAGTACGTCGCTGAACTCGTCATACCGCCGGTCATGCCGCAGGACGCGCGGGACGGCGGGACGGGCGTCGACAGCTATGCGATCGGTGTCGGGCAGTTCCAGCAGCAGGTGCTGCCTCCCGGCAGGCCGGCCACCACCGTCTGGGGATATGGTTCCTTGCGGCAGCCCGGCACATTCGGCTACCCGGCCTTCACGATAGAGGCCGAAGTGGGCCGGGCCATGCGAGTGAGGTGGGTCAATCGGCTCCTCGACACAAGAGGGAACCACCTGCCGCATCTGCTGCCGGTGGACCCCACGCTGCACTGGGCGAATCCTCCGGGCGGAGTCCCGGGGCGGGACTCGTCCCCCACGTTCACCTCGACACCCGGCCCGTACACGGGTCCCGTGCCCATCGTGACGCATCTGCACGGAGGGCGGAACACCGAGGAGAGTGACGGCTACGCCGAGGCGTGGTATCTGCCGGACGCGTATGACATCCCGGCGGGCTACGCGCGGACCGGGTCCTACTACGAGGAGTTCAGCAGGAAATCCACGGCGCTGTTCGGTGTGAAGTGGAGCCCGGGGGATGCCGTGTTCCACTACGACAACCTCGGCCGGGCCTCCACTCTCTGGTACCACGACCACGCCCTGGGCATCACCCGGCTCAATGTGTACGCCGGCCTGGTGGGCTTCTACCTTCTGCGCGGTGGGCCGGCGGATCTCGACGAGGGCGTGCTTCCAGGGCCGGCGCCGAAACTCGGCGACCGGCCGGGCACGAGGTACTACGAGATTCCGGTCGTCATCCAGGACCGGTCGTTCCGCACCGACGGAAGCCTGTTCTATCCGGCGAGCCGGGCGTTCTTCGACGGGTTCGAGGGACCTTACGTGCCGGAAAGCGACATGGCGCCGATCTGGAACCCGGAGTTCTTCGCCAACGCGATGGTCACCAACGGCAGGACCTGGCCGGTGCTGTCCGTGGAACCGCGCCGCTACCGGTTCCGGTTCCTCAACGGCTGCAACGCGCGCTTCCTGATCCTCAAGATCGTCACCGACCCGTCGGCATCCAGACCGGTCGCGTCGGCGCTCCCCTTCTGGCAGATCGGCAGTGAGGGAGGGTTTCTGCCGGCACCCGTTCAGCGTGAGCAACTGCTGACCGCGCCGGCCGAACGGGTCGACGTCGTGGTCGACTTCACCTCCATCCCGGCGGGGACCGAGCTGTACCTCATCAACGAGGGCCCGGACATGGCGTTCGGCGGCGGAGTGGCGGGCACGGACTTTCCGCCGGCGAATCCGAAGACCACCGGGCAGGTCATGAAGTTCGTGGTGGAACCGCTCACCGCACCGGACAGGTCGGTACCGGTCTCGGGTCTCACACTGCCCCCGTGCGAGCCTCTGGGGGCGGCGAGCCGTACGCGGCGGCTCTCCCTGAACGAGGTCGGCTCCGCCAGCCTGGCGAACGTGGGTCCCCGTGCTGTGCTGCTCGGCGTCCTGGACGCGTCGGGAAAGCCGATAACTCTGGGATGGGGCGATCCGGTCACGGAGAATCCCGCCCTGGGCGCGACCGAGATCTGGGAGATCCACAACTTCACGAAGGACGGACACCCGATCCACATTCACGAGGTTCAGTTCCAGTTGGTCGACCGGCAACAGAACGGGCAGGCGGCGCGCCCTCCGGAGCCGTGGGAGCGAGGCTTCAAGGACACGGTGATCGCCTATCCGAACGCCATCACCCGGGTCAAGGCCCGATTCGACCAGGCCGGCCGGTACATGTGGCACTGCCACATGCTGGAGCACGAGGACAACGAGATGATGCGGCCGTTTCGCGTCGGCCCGTCGTGAGGGATCGCCGGAGAACGAGAGCCGCAGCGGAGGCGCGGTGACGCGGGCGTGGAACGGGACCGTACGGCCGTACGGCCGTACGGCCGTACGGCCGTACGGCGGGGACGTTCAGCCCACTGCACCGAGGTGCGCCCGCGGCACCGACGCCCCGGAGGCGCTGAACTGCCCTTGCCCGCCCACCGATGGCGAGTGGCACGAGGCGCAGGTACTTTCGGCGCAGAGAGCATCACGAAAGAGGGCATACGCGGCATGAGTGAGCAGAGACCGCCCGGCCCGGAGGGCGAGGACAAGGACAGGGCGGACAGCTCGGACGGCTCGGACGGCGACGGTTGTCCGGCGGCCTTCTTCGCGCGGCGTTCGTTTCTCCAGGGCACTGTCGCAACCGGACTCGCCGGAGCGGCGGGCGTCGGCCTGCTGGACGGCGGTGGTACGGCCCGTGCCACCGCGCCGGGTGACCGAGCCGCCGAGGACACCGAGGCGATTCCCTTCCACGGCTACCACCAGGCCGGCATCGTCACACTTCCGCAGCGGGACGCGACCTTCGTCGCGTTCGACGTGACCGCGTCCGACCGCAGGGCGCTCACCGATCTGTTCCGTACGCTGACCACCCGGGCCCGCTTCCTCACCGCAGGCGGCACGCCTCCGCGGACACCGCCGGACAAACCGCCGTCCGACACCGGCGTCCTGGGCCCCAAGGTCCTGCCGGGCGAGCTCACCGTCACCGTCGCCCTCGGCGCGAGCCTCTTCGACGACCGCTTCGGACTGGGCCCGGAGAAGCCGGTCCAGCTCGTCACCATGAAGGCCTTCGCCCACGACGATCTGGATCCCGCGCTGTCCCAGGGCGACCTGCTCGTACAGATCTGTGCCAAGAACCGTGACACCACGGTGTACGCACTGCTCGACATCCTGTTCCACACGAGCGGCGCGATGAAGCAGCGCTGGCGGATCAACGGAACGCGCAATCCGTCGCGGCCCGTCGGTGTGCCCCGGGACTGGTTCGGCTTCAAGGACGGCATCGCCAACCCGGACCTCAGCGATATGGCACAGCTCAACCAGGAGGTCTGGGTACAGCCGCACACCGACGAGCCGGCCTGGGCGGCAGGCGGGACCTATCAGGTGCTGCGCATCGTCCACTTCCGCCTTGAGAAGTGGCAGGAGGTGCCTCTTGAGGAACAGGAGCGGATCTTCGGCCGTCGCAAGGTCAGCGGCGCGCCCCTGTACGCCGAGGACCCGGACGCCTCCGACCAGCTCGACCCCATCTACACCAACGATCCACAGGGCCTGATCACTCCGCTGAACAGCCATGTCCGGCTGGCCAATCCCCAGACTCCGGAGACCGCGTCCACCAGCGCCATTCTGCGCCGCAGCTACGACTACGACCGCAGCCCCGATGTACGCGGCGGACTCGACCTGGGACACGCGTTCTGCTGCTTCCAGCGTGAACTCAACACGTATATCGCCATGCAGACCCGGCTGGAGGACGAGGCGCTGGTGCCGTACATCAGCCCGCGCGGCGGCGGCTACTTCTTCGCGCTCCCCGGTGTGCGTGACACCCAGGACCACTACGCCCGTGGACTCCTGTCCTGACAGGACGAATCCCTCGATTCCCTTGATGCGCGCAGGAGGCACGATGCGTTCCCTTCGTTCCCCAGGACAGACCCGAGCCCCTGCCGGTACGGCTGACCGGCACCGCAGGAAGGCGCTCCGAGGGAAGGCGCTCCGGCCGGCGTTGCCCGTCCTCACGGTGGTCATCGTTCTGCTGCTGGTGTCCTGCACCTCGGCCGGATCCATGCGACAGGATCCGGTCGCCGCGCCCTCCGCGAGCGCGCAGCGGTCCGCCGGCCGTGTCTATGTGACCAATCAGCTCGACAACACGGTCTCCGTGATCGACGCAGGTACCCACAAGGTGGTGGCCACCGTGCCGGCCGGAACCGGCCCCGAAGGCATCGTCATCACTCCGGACGGCAAGCATGCCTATATCGCCAACAGCGAGTCGGCCAAGGTCTCGATCCTCGACACGCGGACCGACAAGATCGTCAAGGCTGTCGCGGTCGGCAAGAACCCGAGCGGTGTCGCGCTGAGCCCGGACGGCGGATCCCTCTATGTCACCAATGGCGGTTCGAACAATGTCTCGGTGCTCGACACCCGTACCAACCGGGTGACCGCCACCGTCCCGGTCGGTGTCTCACCGGTGAGCGTGGCCGTCAGCCAGGACGGCAAGTCCGCCTACGTTGCCAACTCCGGCTCGGACAGTGTGTCGGTCATCGGCACCGGTACCGACCAGGTGGTCCGGACGCTCCCGGCCGGACGCTCGCCCGTGGGCGTCGCCGTCACTCCGGACGGCGGATCGGTCTATGTGGCCAACGAGGTGACGGCCCGTGTCTCGGTCATCTCGACCGGCACCGGCAAGGTCACGGCCACCGTGCCGGTCGGCGAAGGCGTCTTCGACGTGACCTCCGCACTGGACGGGAAGAAGATGTACGTCGCCGTCCTCGGTCCCGGAAATGTCTCGGTGATCGACACCGGCAGCCGTCACGTCACGGGAACGGTCAATGTGGGCCCGCCGGGAACCGATCCGTTCAATATCGCCGTCACCTCCGGCACGGTCTATGTCACGGACCAGGGAGCGGGCACCCTCTCGGTCATCGACCGTACGACGCTGAAGGTCACCGCGACGGTCACGGTCGGCAACAGCCCGTACGGTGTGGCCGTGAGCCCCTGACATGCGCGGCCTCAGGTCCGTGACTCCAGCCTCCCTCGGTTCTGGAGGACGTAGAGGACGGCCAGCGACGGAGCGACAAGCAGCCCGGCGGCGCAGGCGACACCGGTGAGCACCCAGAGCGTGGGCGCCGGCGCCGCCGCCTCCGCGATGGTGAGATGAGTGCCCAGCAGATACGGGTACTGAGCCACGCCCCAGCCGCACACGACCGTCGCCACGGCCAGGGCGGCCAGCATGCGCAGGGCGAGAGGCTTCTCGCGCCTGAGCAGAAAGAGACTGAGCAGCCCGCTCAGCGCCGAGACGATGAGCAGCGGCAGTCCGCGGTGGCTCAACTGGTGGAACAGCCGCGGCGAGTCGGCCTGGAGTACGAAGATCCCGGCCAGGCCGACCAGACCGGTGACGACTCCCGCGAGCAGCGCCCGTCGGCGGAACCACCTTTCGAGCGGCGGACTCTGGTTCTGCCGTGCCGAGGCGGTCAGAAACATCGCGGCGAGATAGGCGCACACCGACACGGCCAGAATCCCGCCGAGGACGGATGTCGGATTGTTCCAGCTCCCCAACGGATCGCCCTTGCCCGTGGTGGGCACCCGGCCGGACGCGATGGCACCGGCCACACTGCCGAAGCAGTACGGAGTGAGCACCGAGGACAGCGCGAACGTCGCGCCGTAGATGCGCTGTTCGGGCGTGCGCATCGAGGCCTTGCGGAAGGCGAAGCCCGCGCCTCGCAGCACGATTCCCAGCGCGGCGAGGCCCAGCGGGATGTACAGCGTCGTGGTGATGGCCGTGAACGCGGCGGGAAAAGCGCTCCACAGCATGACGAGGCAGTAGATCAGCCAGATGTGATTGGCCTCCCAGACGGGGCCGATCGACGCGTCGATGAGACGGCGTGGCCTGCTGCCGCGCGCCGCTCCGCCGGCGGTCAGATCCCAGAAGCCGGCGCCGAAGTCCGCTCCGCCGAAGAGCGCGTAGGCGATGACGCCGATGAACAGCAGGACCGAGACGGTGCCACCCATGACCGAGACGGTGTCACTCATGTCTGCCGGCCTTCTTCCGTGTGCGCGTCGGTCAGCGGCCGGTTGGGACCGTAGGGAACGTCCAGTCCCTCGTCCTCTCCCTCGCCTCCGCCGGCTCTCCATCGTCGGGTCAGGGACCGCAGGATCAGCACCGCGCCGGTGCCCACCGCGCAGTAGATGGCCAGTACGGCGGAGAAGAACGGCCAGAGATTGCCCTGCGTCGCCACGGCGTCCCTGGTGAGCAGCAGTCCGACCACGGTCCACGGCTGCCGTCCCACCTCGGTGACCACCCAGCCGCTCTCCAGACACACCACGGCGACGACTCCGCTGAGGGCGGCGCAGCCCAGGAACCACCGGTTGGCCGGGACCCGCCGCCGGCGCCACCACAGCCAGGCGAACCAGGCGACCAGGGCGAGCAGGGCGGTGGCCGTGCCCACCATGATGTCGAACGCGAGATGGACGACGCTCACCGTGGCATCGTCGGGACGTACCGCCGGCGCGATCGCGTCGAGTCCGCGGATTTGTGTGGACGGACTGAATCCGGCGAGCAGTGAGGCCACGTCCGGAATCCTGAGGCCGTAGCGCACCTTGCCGTCGATCAGTAAACCGCCCAGTGTCTCGGGAACATGGGTGCCGGTGTCGGGCAGCAGTTCAAGGGCGGCGAACTTCGCGGGCTCGCTCTGGAAGACCTGGCGCGCGACGACATCACCGACATAGATCTGTACGGGCAGGACGACGGCGGCCACGACGAATCCGATGAGGAAGCCGGTCCGGTGGTAGTGGTCGCGGCGCCCTCTGAGCATGCCGAACGCGTAGACGCCGGCCACCGTGAAACCGGCGACGATATAGGCGGCGAGCAGCATATGTACGGTCTCGAACCAGAAGGCGCCGTTGAAGAACACCTCGGCCGGCCGGACCTGCACCACATGGCCGTCGCGCATGGTGATCCCGCCCGGCTGGTTCATCCAGCTGTTGGCCGCCACCACGGAGGCGGTGCCGCCCATGCTCGCCAGCACCACCGGTACGCCCGTCCAGAAGTGCGTCCAGGGCGGGAGCCGCTTCCAGCCGTAGATATAGATCGAGACGAAGATCGCTTCCAGGAAGAAGAAGATGCCTTCGATCGCGAACGGGAAACCGAAGGCGGCGCCGTATCTGCCCATCAGTCCCGGCCACAGGATGCCGAGTTCGAAGCTCAGCACCGTACCGGTGATCGCTCCCACGGCGACCAGTACGGCGGCGACCTTCGACCAGCGCTGGGCGAGCAGCAGCGCCTGCTCGTCTCCGTACCGCAGACCGCGGTAGTTGGCGATGAGCATCAGGGCGGTGAGCGCCACTCCGAACGGCACCAGGATGATGTGGAAGCCGAGAGTGAAGGCCATCTGCTCCCGGGCGGGCAGAAGCTGTGGCGGGTCACCGGCCGAAGCGGCGGCACGCAGCAGAATCCCGGCGGCGTAAGTGGAGGATGGCATTCCTGCATGGTCCACGCGCCGGTCGGCGCGCTGGTACGGCGACACGGACCGACGGCGAGTGGCACCCGTTCAGGTGACCGGGATCAAAGCCGAGTCTCGAAGTCCGGTCCCGGAGGTCAGTCCTGGAGCTCAGGAGCGTAGGGAGTTCAGGGAGCTCAGTTGGAGAGTCCGGCCATCGCACGAGGATCGATGATCCGGTCGTACTCCTCCGCGCTGAGATAGCCGGTGGCGAGCGCGGTCTCGCGCAGGGTGCTGCCCTCCTCGGCGGCCCGGTGGGCGATCTCGCTGGCCCGGTCGTAGCCGATCTCGGGCGAGAGGGCGGTGACGAGCATCAGCGAGCGCGAGACGTCCTCGTCGATACGGTCGCGGTGCAGCTCGGCCCCTTCTACGCAGTAGACCCGCAGCTTCTCGCTCGCGTCGGCGAGGATCCGGGCGCAGTGCAGCACATCGCTGATGATGACCGGACGCATGGCGTTGAGCTCGAAGTTGCCCTGACTGGCGGCGAGCGCGACGGCGCTGTCCTCGCCGAGGACCTGGATACAGACCATGACCATGGCCTCGCACTGGGTCGGGTTGATCTTGCCGGGCATGATCGAGCTGCCGGGCTCGTTGGCGGGCAGGGCGAGTTCACCGAGTCCGCAGCGTGGACCGGAGGCCAGCCAGCGCAGATCGTTGGCGATCTTCATCAGCGGTACGGCGACGGCGCGCAGTCCCGCCGAGGCGGCGGCCATCGCGTCCAGCCCGCCCTGAGCCGCGAAATGGTTGGCGGCCACAGTGAAGGGATGGCCGGTCTGGCGGGCCAGTTCGGCGGCGACCGCGGTGCCGAAGTTCTCGGGTGCGTTGAGGCCGGTGCCGACCGCCGTCCCGCCGATCGCCAGCTCGTACAGCGCGGGCAGAGTGGCGCGGACACGCTCATGGGCGTCGGCGAGCTGTGCGGCGTAACCGGACCACTCCTGGCCGACGGTGAGCGGGACCGCGTCCTGGAGATGGGTGCGGCCGACCTTGACGACATCACGCCACAGGACGGCCTTGTTCTCGATGGCCTGCGTGAGCGCGGCCAGGGAGGGCAGTACGTCGTGGTGCAGGGCCCGCACGGTGGCCAGATGCATCGCGGTGGGAAAGGTGTCGTTGGAGGACTGGCCCATGTTGACATGGTCATTGGGATGGATCGGCGCACGTGAGCCGAGGGTGCCGCCGACGAGCTGGATGGCGCGGTTGCTTATCACCTCGTTGACATTCATATTGCTCTGTGTGCCGGAGCCGGTCTGCCAGACATAGAGCGGGAAGTGCGCGTCGAGAGCACCGGAGATCACCTCGTCGGCGACCTTGGCGATCAGCTCGCTCTGCCAGCGCGGCAGCCGGCCGTCGCGCCCGTTGACCAGGGCGGCGGCCTTCTTGACGCGACCGTAGGCGTGATAAACGGCCTTGGGCATCCGGTCGTCGCCGATCGAGAAGTGGATCAGCGAGCGCTGCGTCTGCGCGCCCCAGTACCGGTCGGCGGGCACCTCGACCGTACCCAGTGAGTCACGCTCGGTACGGGTGCCCTCGGCGTCGATGCCGATCGGCAGATCCCGTACCACCGGCGGGGCCTCGCTCATCGCGCGCTCCCCTCGTGGGACGGGCCAGGATCGTGGGAGTGGCCGGGGCCGTCGGGATGACCGGGAAGATCGGGAATGGGCCCGTACCGCGGCTGCCACATCGCGTCCTGGACGGCCTGCACCAGATCCTCCGGAGCGTTCTCGGCGACGCCCTCCGCGATCGCGGCGCGCGCGACGGCGACGGCCACGGTGGCGGAGGACGCGCGCAGATCCGACACCGGCGGCAGCAGGGACGCGCCGGGAGCGCCGACCCGTGCCTGGCCCGCGACCGCCTCGGCCGCGGCCAGCAGCATGCCGGAGGTGACCCGACGGGCCCGGGAGACGATGGTGCCCAGGCCCAGTCCCGGGTAGAGCAGGGCGTTGTTCGCCTGGCCGATGACATGCCGGACACCGTTCAGCTCGACAGGTTCGACCGGGATGCCCGCGGCGGTCAGCGCTTTGCCGTCGCTCCAGGCGAGGATGGCGGAGGGCATGGCCTCGATCCGCTCGGTGGGATTGGAGAGCGGGAAGATGATCGGCCGCTCGACATGCCGGGCCATCGCGGTCACCACCTCCTTGGTGAAGGTCCCCGGGGAGGTGGAGGTGCCGATCAGAATGGTGGGCCGCGCCTGGCGCACGGTGGTCAGTAGATCGATACGGCCGGTACGGCCGGTGCGGCTGCCGCCGGCCCGGTCGATTCCGCCCTCGTCGGACCAGCCGCGCACCTCGGCGGCCGGGCGGGCGTAGCCGCGCTGGTAGTCCCGCAGATCGGCGATGTCGTCGATGCGGTCGGTGAGCAGTCCTTGCTTGTCCACCAGCCACACCCGGCGTGCCGCCTCGGCCGGCTCCAGACCGTCCCGGACCATCGCCGCCACGAGCTGATCGGCGATTCCCACACCCGCGGTGCCCGCCCCGAAGACCACCACGCGCTGGTCACGGAATGCCATCCCGGTGACCTTGAGAGCGGAGACGACGGCGGCGAGAGTGATCGCGCCGGTGCCTTGGAGATCGTCGTTGAAGATCCGGTAGCGGTCGGCGTTCTGCTCCAGGATGCGCCGGGCGTTGCCGGGACCGAAGTCCTCGAAGTGCAGCAGCGCGTGCGGGAACAGATCGGCGGCCGTCGCCAGATAGGCGGCGATGAAGTCGTCGTAAGGCTTTCCACGGGTGCGGCTGCGCCGTACGCCGAGATAGAGAGGATCGTTGAGAAGCGTCTCGTTGTCGGTGCCCACGTCCAGCACGACGGGGATACAGCGGTCGGGATGCAGACCGGCCGCCGCGGTGTAGACGGCGAGCTTGCCGACCGAGATCTGTACGCCGTTGACGCCCCAGTCACCGATACCGAGGATCTCCTGTGCGTCGGTGACCACCAGCATGTCCACATCGTCGGGCCCCAGCCCCAGGTGTTCGAGGGCGGCCCGGATGTCCTGCGGATGGTCGATGGAGAGATACACGCCGCGCGGGCGGCGGAACTCATGGCTGTACCGCTTGATCGCGTCGCCCACCGTCGGGTCGTAGACGATCGGCAGCAGCTCGGCGAGATGATCGGCCAGTACCCGGTAGTACAGAACCTCGTTACGGTCGTGCAACTGCTCCAGATACACATTCTTGGCCAGCGCGTCGGGCTGCCGCTGGAGCTGCTCGTACGCGCGCCGGAGCTGCTCGTCCAGGGACAGGACGGCATCGGGCAGCCGTCCCACCAGATCGAGTCTCTCGCGTTCCTCCTCGGTGAACGCGGTGCCGCGGTTGGTCAGCGGATCGGACAGGACGGGAAGCAGAGCCTGGGACACGGAAACACTCCTTTCGAAGGTCCGGCCCTTCCATCGTCACTCCCTCGGGTGCGCTCCGCTCGCGCAGCCGCGGCGACGGGCAGGCGGCCGGCGACGGGCCGGCGGCCGATGTCGCATCGCGGCGTAGACGGTGTGCCGGGCCCGGCATGTCAGACGATGCCGCCGTTGGCGCGCAGGACCTGTCCGTTGATCCAGCGAGCGGGCCCGGCGAGAAAGGCGACGACCTCGGCCATGTCCTGCGGAGTGCCGAGCCGCTCCAGCGGTGCCTGGCCGGCCATCCTCGCGATGGTCTGCTCGTCCTTGCCGTCCAGGAACAGCGCGGTGGCGGTCGGTCCGGGAGCGACGGCATTGACGGTGATGTCCCGTCCGCGCAGCTCACGGGCGAGGATCAGTGTCATGGCCTCGACCGCGCCCTTGGTGGCGGCGTAGGCGCTGTAGCCGGGAAGGGCCAGTGACACGACGGAGCTGGAGAAGTTGATGATCGACCCGCCGGAGCGCAGCCTGCGCGCAGCCTGCTGGTCGACCACGAACGTCCCTCGGATGTTCGTGCGGTGCATACGGTCCAGGGCGTCCAGGTCCGTCTCGACCAGCGGTGCCAGTGTCATGACTCCCGCCGCGTGCACGACCACGTCGATCGCGCCGTATGCCGCCTCCGCGGCGTCGAAGAGGTCCGATACGGCCTTCTCGTCCGCCACGTCGGCACGGAAGGCCATCGCCTGTCCGCCGGCCGCGGTGATGGCCGCGACCGCCGCTTCGGCCTCTGTGCTGTTGCCCGCGTAGTTGACGACCACGGCGAAACCGTCGGCGGCCAGCCGCTCGGCGCTCTCCCCGCCGATCCCACGG
>NZ_FMDK01000435.1 GCF_900091995.1 Streptomyces sp. MnatMP-M17 | reverse complement strand
GCGGTACGGGCGGCGGAGGTACGGGCACCGGCGACGGCAGCACCACCTCGGGCCGGGCGGTCGGCGCGGGCTCCGGGCTCCCGGACTGCGCTCCCAACTCCCTTGCGCTGGCGCTCGCCACCACCAAGGTCGCCTACGACCCGGGCGAGAAGCCCGCGTTCCGTCTGGCCGTCAAGAACACCTCAAGTACCACCTGCAAGGCGGACTTCGGGCCGAAGTCGATGGTGCTGACGGTCACCAACGCGGAGGACGAAGAGGTCTGGTCCTCCGCCGACTGCCCGCAGGCCGGCGCGCTGTACTTCGAGGTCCCGGCGGGACAGACCGTCACGCGTACCGTGCAGTGGGACCGTCGGCAGAGCGCACCGCAGTGCGCCACGCCGCCCGCAGGGGCCGTCGGTCCCGGAACGTATCTGGTCGAGGCCGCGACAACGCGGGCCGTGGTGAAGCAGGGCCAGCAGTCCATCCGTCTGGAGAAGGACTGAGCAGGACTGAGCAGGCGCTAGCGGATCCCGGCACAGACAGCGAACGCCCCGGCCTCATCGGCCGGGGCGTTGTCGTTGCCGCTCCCGTTCCCGCACGTACGGGCGCTCCTCGTACGGGATCAGACGTACCGCTCCAGGATCGAGGACTCCGCGAGCCGCGACAGGCCCTCGCGGACGCTGCGCGCCCGCGCCTCGCCGACGCCGTCCACCGTCTGGAGATCGCCCACGCTCGCCGCCAGCAGCTTCTGGAGCCCGCCGAAGTGCTCGACCAGCCGCTCGATGATGGCACCGGGCAGCCGCGGCACCTTGGCCAGCAGCCGGTAACCACGCGGCGAGACCGCGGAGTCGAGCGTCTCCGGCGCTCCGCTGTAGCCCAGCGCCCTTGCCACGGTGGGCAGTTCCAGCAGCTCCGAGTGGCTCAGCGAGTCCAGCTCGCCGAGCGCCTCGTCGACCGTACGGGCCCGCTTCGCGGTCGGCTCGGGCACATAGTCACGCGCGACCAGATCCCGCTCCGGCTCCACGCCCGCGATCAACTCGTCCAGCTGGAGGGAGAGAAGCCGGCCGTCGGTGCCCAGCTCCACCACATACTCGGCGATCTCCGTGGCGATCCGGCGCACCATCTCCAGCCGCTGTGCCACCGCCGTCACGTCCCGGACCGTCACCAGGTCCTCGATCTCCAGGGCGGAGAGCGTGCCCGCCACCTCGTCAAGACGGAGCTTGTACCGCTCCAGGGTCGCCAGCGCCTGGTTCGCCCGGGACAGGATCGCCGCGGACTCCTCCAGGACCCGGCGCTCGCCGTTCACATACAGCGCGATCAGCCGCATCGACTGGGACACGGAGACGACCGGGAAGCCGCACTGCTTGGACACCCGGTCCGCGGTGCGGTGCCGGGTGCCGGTCTCCTCCGTGGGGATGGAGGACTCGGGGACCAACTGGACGCCGGCCCGCAGAATCTTGGTGATGTCCTTGTCGAGGATGAGCGCGCCGTCGAGCTTGCACAGCTCGCGCAGCCGGGTCGCGGTGAACTCCACGTCCAGCACGAACCCGCCCGTACACATCGATTCGACGGTCTTGTCCATGCCCAGGACGATGAGACCGCCGGTGTTTCCGCGCAGGATCCGCTCCAGCCCGTCGCGCAGGGCCGTGCCCGGCGCGACCGCGCTCAGGGAGGCGCGCATCAGCGCTTCGTTGCCGGAGCCCGCGCCGGACTTTCCGGGCGCTGATGCCCGGTCGTTGGCTGCCACTGCACTCCTCCGGCTCGTACGGATGGGCGAGACCAGGGCAAAGTCTACCGGCGAGCGTTGTCCTCCCGTGGGGCCTCCGCGCGACCCCGGCGCGGCAGCACCCTGAGAGCATCACCCATGTCGGCGACTTCTGTGACCTTCATACCGGCAGGGATCTTCCCTGGATCGGTCGGAACGAGGGCCTGGGTGAAGCCGAGCCGATGGGCCTCCGCCAGTCTGCGCTGGACGCCCGTGACCCGTCTGACCTCGCCCGCGAGGCCCACTTCGCCGATCGCGACCAGGTTCTTCGGCAGCGGGGTGTCGCTGGCCGCGGAGGCCAGCGCGAGAGCGATCGCCAGATCCGCGGCGGGCTCGGAGAGCTTCACGCCGCCGACCGTGGCGCTGTAGATGTCCCGCTTGCCCAGCGCGCTGATCCGGCCGCGCTGCTCCAGCACGGCGAGCATCATCGAGACCCGGGAGGTCTCCAGACCGGAGGTGGTGCGCCGGGGCGAAGGGATCTGCGAGTCGACCGTGAGCGCCTGCACCTCGGCGACGAGCGGACGGCGGCCTTCGAGCGTGACGGTGAGGCAGGTGCCCGGCACGGGCTCGTCACGCCGGGTGAGGAAGAGGCCCGACGGATCCGTGAGACCGGTGATGCCCTCGTCGTGCAGCTCGAAGCAGCCGACCTCGTCGGTGGCCCCGTAGCGGTTCTTGATACCGCGCACGAGCCGCAGCCGGGCGTGCCGGTCGCCCTCGAAGGACAGCACCACATCCACGAGATGTTCGAGCAGCCTCGGCCCGGCGATCGCGCCGTCCTTGGTGACATGGCCCACGAGCAGGGTGGCCATACCGCGCTCCTTGGAGGCCCGGATGAGCGCGCCCGCGACCTCTCTGACCTGGGCCATCCCGCCGGGCGCGCCATCGATCTCGGGCGAGGCCACGGTCTGTACGGAGTCCAGGATCAGCAGGGACGGCTTGACCGCGTCGAGATGGCCGAGAACGGCGGAGAGATCGGTCTCGGCGGCGAGATAGAGATGGTCGTGGATGGCCTTGATCCGGTCCGCGCGCAGCCGGACCTGGCTGGCGGACTCCTCGCCCGTCACATAGAGCGTGCGGTGGTCCTCACTGGCCGCCTTCGCCGCGACATCGAGCAGCAGCGTGGACTTGCCGACGCCCGGCTCGCCCGCGACCAGCACGACGGCACCGGGGACGAGACCGCCGCCGAGCACGCGGTCCAGCTCGGCCACGCCCGTGGAGCGCGCGGTGGCGGTACGGACGTCGACCTGGCCGATCGGGAGCGCGGCGGTGGAGACCCGGCCGGCCGCGGTGGTCCGTACGGCGGGGGGGGCGG
>NZ_FMDK01000638.1 GCF_900091995.1 Streptomyces sp. MnatMP-M17 | reverse complement strand
TCCGCCACCCAGGCGGACCCGGATCGGCAGGATTGATCACGACATCACACAGGCCCTAGGCCCGCATTTCGGATGTCCCATTCTCATTCCGTGCGGAATCGGGTATAGGTTTTCGCGTGTCGGAGTAACGGAGGGGGCGGGCCGGGCAATGGATCCTGTGTCGCTTGTCGTCGCGGCGGTGGTGGCCGGTGCGACGGCCGGGCTGAAGGAGCAGGCGCAGTCGGCCGTGCGCGATGCGTATCTGGGGTTGAAGAACCTGATCATGCGGCGGCACGGGGTCGAGGTCGGCGCGGTGGAGCTGCGGCCCGGCTCGGAGGCCGAGCAGGAGTCGTTGCGGGGAGTTCTGGCCGATGCCGGCGTCGGCGAGGACGCCGAGGTGCTCGGGGCGGCGCATGAGGTGGTCAAGGCCGTGCGTGAGCACGATGCGTCCGCCGCGAGGGCGGTCGGCGTCAACCTGAACGATGTCGATGCCGAGCTCATCAGGATCGTCAATGTGAAGGTTCGCGGCGACGCGACCGGCGTCGATCTCGATCGCGTGAGGACGCGGGGCGGCATCGTCATCGAGGGCGTCCAGGTCGACGGAGGTGACTCCTCCGCCCACCCTTGACGGCGGCCGGTCCGGCCCCGTTCGCCGCCCCCTCTCTGGGGTTTCGTGACATCGAGGCCGGCCGCGACATCATCGTCACCGTTCACCAGCAGTTCACGGCGCCGCCGCCGCGGCGGCCGGAGGAGAGCTGGCCCAAGCGGGTCGGAACGGTGCCGCCAGTGGCCGAATGCTTCCGGGAGCGGGCTGTCGCGGCGGACCTGGACGCCGGTGGGGCCGTGGTACTCGCCGGGTGGAGCGGTGTGGGGAAGACCCAGCTGGCCGTTGGGCACGCCGAGCGGCTGTGGGCCGACGGAGAGGTCGACCTGCTGGTGTGGATCACCGCCGGCTCGCGGGACGCGATCCAGCTCGGCTACCTCGCTGCCGCCAAGGCGCTGAACGAAGAAGCCGCAGGTGACGAGGCGGTCAAGCGCTTCCTGGCTTGGTTGACCGAAACACCCCGGCGGTGGCTGATCGTGTTTGACGGTCTGTCCGAGTCGGACGACCTGCGTGACCTGTGGCCGCCCCGGCACGCATCGGGGCGGACCGTGGTAACTACCCGCCTTGGGGACGTCGATGCGTTCGGCGAGGACATGCACTTGGCGTTCGTGGGTGGGTTCGATGACCGGGAAGCCGTGGAGTACCTGCACGAACGGCAAGCCGAAAGTCCACATCTGGCCGAAGGTGCGGCGGAACTCGCGAGTGAGCTGGAGCGATTTCCCCTGCTGCTGGCGCATGCCGCGAACTATGTGGCGAGCCGCGACACGACGTATGCCGAATACCATCGCCTGTGGTCGGCTCGCTGCGAGCAGGTCGCCACTCGGCACAGCTGGCTCGCGGACACGTACATGCCGCTGCGGCCCGGCTTCGTATCGCACATCCCCGCGGTGGCCACGTGTTCGTTGTTGCTCGACCTTGCGAGCGGGCTGACCCGTCCGGTGCTGGACCTGGCCTCGCTGGTGGACGGCGGCGCCATTCCCCTGGCGTTCTTCGGGACCTCGGCCGTCGCGAGGCACCTCACTGCCAGTCAGGGCAGAACCGTCGATGCGAACGATGTCCGAAGCGCGCTGGCCCAGGCGCACCGCTTGGGTCTCGCCACGATCGACGCGCATCGGATGCTCCGGCTGGACCCCTGGATGCGACGCGTTCTCCTGGAGTACATAGAGATCACCGTCCTCGACGAGCGGGACAGGACCACGCCGAACGACTGGATCTCACCGAGGCCCGATCCGCCGGACATGGGTGAGCGCGCGGCAGGCGACGCCCTGGTGGAAGCGTGGCCGGACGCGCGCAGCGACCCCGTGGGCAACCAGGTGTTCTTCGCGGCTGCGACAGTCCTGCGCGGCTGGGCCGACGAACATTTCTGGCTCAACGGCGGGCACCCGGTGCTGATCCGAGCCGGAACGGGGCTCAAGGACGCCGGCCTGCTCGACCCTGCCGCTGTCTACTTCCAGTACCTGCACGGCATGGCGCAACGCCGGCTGGGCGAAGACCACCACGAAACCAGGAGCATCCGCGGCCACCTCGTGACCCTGCGCAGCTTGATCGCGCGTGGTGAAGTCACCGAGCTCGAGAAACTGCTGGCGGAACAGACCCGGACGCTGGGCCCCCGCCACCGGGAAACCCTGGCCACCCGCAGCAAGGTGGCGTTCGCCCGTGCCGCGACCACACCGGGCGATCGCAGCAGCGCGGATGAACTCCAGAACGTGCTCGCCGACCAGCGGCGAGTGCTGGGCCGCAATGACCAGGACACGCTGTTCACCCGCTACTTCCTCGGTTACCTGCTGGTGATGTCGGGCGACCTCGACGGCGGGATGCGCGAACTCAAGAAGGTGCTGAAGGACCAGCGGCGGGCGTTGGGGTTCGACCATGCCCGCACGCTGTACACACGACAGATGCTCGCCGAGCTGCGCATTTCCCAGGACGACACGTCGGGTCTCGACAAGGTCCTGCACGAGTTGATCGAGGACCAGAAGCGGGTCCTCGGCCGTAACAGCGAGCAGGCTCTGTCCACCCGGCACAACCTCGCGGTCGTCCGCGTCAGACGCGGCGACACGGCCGAAGCCGCGACGGAGCTGGAAGAAGTGCTCGCGGATTTCGCGAGGGTGTACGGCGCGGACCATCGCGAGACGTTGGCGGTGCGGCGAAACCTCGCCGCCACGTACAGCGAACTCGGCGACGAAGTGGGTGCGCTGGCCGAGCTGGAACTCACGATGAACTACGCGAACCGCGTGTTCTCACCCGACGACAAGGACTTCAAGACCACCCGTGATCGGCTCGACCACTATCGGCACGGCGCCTACTGGCAGGTGATGGACGAGTACGAGCGGGAATGGGGAGCCAATGAGTACCTTCTGTCGCAGATGAAGGACATCATCAGCTCTCGATATTTCCACAACGAGGCCGGCGCAATGGCGGGCTTGTGGGAATCCCTGTTGAGCGAGCACACGGCGCCGAGGGACGCGGAGGGCACGCTGTCGATCCGCCGCATCGCGGCCTGCTGGCACGGGCTGGGCGGCAATGCGGCGGGTGCGGTGGCGGAGCTGGAGCAGATCCTGGACGGTTGCGTCGAGGCGTTGGGCTCCGAGCACCTGCTCACCCGGTTCACCCGCCGCAACCTCGCCTTCTGGCGGGCGCGGGCCGGGCGCACCTGAACGACCTGGGGCGTGTGCCGGAAGTGCTCTAGGTTGGCTGACGTGAGTGCGCGGGGGCGGGGCTACAGATATGTCGGACCGATCGAGCTGAAGACCGCGGTCCGGCCTGGCGGCGGCGGGTGCCGGATCACCTCGGCGGCTGACTTCGGTAGCTGGATCGCTGAGCGATCGGCGGCGGAGCCGGCCGAACCGTTCACATTCGTGGTCGGTATGGACGGCGCGCTTCGGCTGGCGCCGCGACGAAGCGAGCACGTGGCCTGTGCTGGCGGAGACATGGTTCTGGGTGCCGGCGAGATCAGCTTCGTGCGCGAGGCAGACCGATGGGTCGTGAGCGAGGTCAGCAATCAGTCCACCGGGTACTGCCCGGACATCAGTTCCTGGTCGGAGGTGGCCCGTGCCCTGGACGACGTGGAGCTCAGGCGGCCCTCCGGCTTCACCCACGAGGTCGTCTTCCGTCGGTGCCCCGACTGCCAGGAACACAACATCGTGCGCGAGGACGACTTCGTCTGCGTCTTCTGCGGCAGCGATCTGCCCGCAGCCTGGAACGTGGATCCCGCCGCGTGACAGCCCGGGAGTCACAGCCACTCGTTGGTGGCAGCGACGAGGACGGTCGCCTGTAGCGGACCGCGAGCCTGTCGTATCACGTGGCGACACCGTGGTGCCTCGTGAGGCCCCGCATCGGCCTGGCCATGCTCGCGCACGCCTTCCTGGCCGTCACAGCACACCGGGCCGGGGAAAAGGGGGATCAACCGGTGGGGCGGCTGACGCGCCCCTCCTACGCCGAGGGTTCTCGGCCGAGGCCGGCCAGGATCAGGGTGAGTCCTTCCTCGAATTCCCGGTAGGCGTCCGCGCCGGCTGTGGTGGCGAGTGCGGCGAGTGTGGGGTTGGCGTCACTCGCGACGGTGCGGACGCGGGCGGCCTCGCCTTTGGGGTCGCTTTCGGGGGTGAGCGGTCCGGCGAGTTCGGATTGTGCGATCCCCATGACGAAGCCCATGACCGCGCGGAATGCCACCAGGAGGTCAAAGCCGGTGCGCCCGAACCGCGCCAGGGCCGCCGAACTGATCGGCCAATTCGACCGCGGGCACAACAGCCCCCGCGGGGTCGGACGGCTGCTCCCGGCCCCACTGCTCCTGGGCGACCACACCGTCCACCACCTCGACATCGCGCTGGCCCTCGGCCGGTCCGCGGACCTCGCGCCGGAGGTCGCGAACGCTGTCCTCCATGTGGAGACGACCATCCCCAACCCGTTCGTCCCCGCCAGGACCAGAAGCAGGAACCTGCACCTGACCGCCACCGACACGGGATGGAGCACCGGACCGGCCGGCCGGCCACAGGTATCCGGCCCGGCGGACGCCCTCATCTCCGTACTGGCCGGGCGCGGACACGCACGCGGCCGACTCGTCGGCCCCGGCCTGCCGATACTCGCGGCCCGGCGCTGACCTCCCACCTCACGCACAGGCTCCTTCTCACCTCCGCATCGCACACAACGGCCCCTCACCGACCGCAGTGGTGAGGGGCCGGTACGACCAAGAACCGTTTCGCGGCTCGGCAGATGGCTGGAAAGCGTGAGGACGCCGCTCTGTTCACGGGTAGGGAAAGCCGTGTGAACGGCACCGTACGCGACAGGATGCGGCCGGTGCATTCGCGTTTGGTCCTGGCTTGGGGTTCGTGGCGCGCTGCCCGGGGCGGCGCGGCCTGGGAGGGGGAGTCATGGCGGAGCAGACGGAGCGGCCGACGGGTTTACGCGCGGGGGCGGCGGGGACCGGGGTGGTGGCCTTCGATCCGCGGACGCGGATGTGGGTGACGGAGGCGGAGGCGGAGGCGGAGGCAAGGGCCGGGCGAGCCGGTCTGGTGCAAGTGCCTCCTCTGGACGGCTCGTTGCGGTCGGACGAGGTGTCGCTCGCCGAGGGCGCGGACGACTTCGGGCACATCGTGCATCACGTCCCGATGGCCGTGCTGGAGGCCGAGTCCGCCGACGACGTGGTGGAGATGATCGCGTTCTGCGACGAGTACCGCGTCGAGGTGGCCGCCCGCGGTCAGGGGCACGGGACGTACGGGCAGGCGCAGGTGGCCGGCGGGCTGGTGATCGAGACGGGATCGTTGAACCGGATCGGGCCGGTGAGGGCGGGGCAGGTCACGGTAGGCGCCGGAGCCGTGTGGAGCGCGGTGGCGCGGGAGACCCTGCGATACGGGCTGACGCCGCCGGTCTTCACGGACTACCTGGAGCTGTCGGTGGGCGGCACCCTGTCCGTCGGCGGGCTGGGCGGCCAGGCGCACCGGTTCGGCGCACAGGTGGACAACGTCACCGCGCTGGAGGTCGTCACCGGGACGGGGGAACTGGTCAGTTGCTCGCCCACCCGGCAGCCGGACCTGTTCCGGGCGGTGCTCGCCGGACTCGGCCAGTGCGCGGTCATCGTCTCGGCGACACTGCGGCTGGTCACCGCGCCCGAGACCGTGCGGCACTTCCTGCTGCCGTACACGGACCTGGAGACGTTCCTGGCCGACCAGCGGCTGCTCGCCGGGGACGAGCGGTTCACCTATGTCGAGGGCTCGGTCGAGGCGGACGGCGAGGGCGCGTACACGCAGTACGTACTGGAGGCCGTCGCCTACGGGCCGCCCGCCGGACCCGAGCGTGACGACGCGGAGCTGCTGCGCGGCCTGCGGTACGACCGGTCAGCACCGCTCGCCGTCGAGACGCTCGGGTACTACGACTTCCTCGACCGCCTGGCCGCGGGGGTGGCGGACCTCCAGCACGCCGGCTTCTGGTCCTGGGCCCATCCGTGGCTGAATCTGCTGCTGCCCGGCGACCGCGCCGCCGAGCTGTCCCGCACCCTGCTGGACGGGCTCGCCGGGCAGGACACCGGCCCCGGCGGCGCCGTACTGCTCTATCCGCTGGTCCGCCGCCATCTGCGCACCCCCCTGCTGCGGGTCCCCGACGACCCGGTGCCGTATCTGCTGGCCGTCCTGTGGACCCTGGACCCGGCGCATCCCGCGGCCGTGAGCGCCCGCACGGCCGCCAACCACGCCGCGTACGAGACGGTCCGCGCGGCCGGCGGCACCCAGTACCCCGTGGGGTCCATCCCGATGACCGCTGCCGAACGGCGCGGCCAGTACGGCGCGGTGTGGGAAACATTCGCCGCCGCCAAGCGCCGTTACGACCCTCATGACCTGCTCGCCCCGGGCCAGCACATCTTCACCCCCTGAACGGACCCGACCGCCGTCAACCGAAGCTCCGCCTGCCCGGGGCGACTTCACACAGGTTCGCCGGTCGGCAGCGAAAGGGTGGTCGTGGCGTGGTCGATCACGTGCGTCGTCGTCGCCATCGCCGTGCCCGTCGCGGGCGGTTCGCCGGTGCCCAGGTTGCGGTCGTACTCGGGGAACGAGCCGCCCGACAGCTGCAACCGGATCCGCTGCCCGGCGGCTATCCGGCGAGCGCAGAAGTCGAGCGTCAGCTCGATTATTCGTGGTGTAGCCGGACTGTCCACGGACGGCAGCCGCAGCATCGCGTCGGAGAAGTTGACGGAGGTGCCGTCCGTGTCCACCACGCACAGGCGCGCGTGCAGGTCGGCGTGCGGATTGTCCGAGGTCAGGCCGACGCTCAGCGTGGGACTCCCGTGGATCTCGACCGGCTGATCGAAGGTCGCGGTGGTGAAGGTGAGCACGTCTCGGCGCTGCTCGCGTGCGGTGTTGTCCCGCGGGCCGCCGTCCGGGGAGACGCGCCGGCCGCCGACAGTGGGCGTGGGGTCGGCCGGGTCGTAGGTAAACGTCGAGGACCCGGTGTCGCCGTCCGCGGTCAGCGACCCACCCTCGCCGAGACGCAGTTCAAGGTGGTCTGATGCCGTGGGCAGGTTGTCGAGTTCGCGCCACTCCTCGGCACCGGCGACGTGCAGCCGGACTGCCGGCCGGGTGAGGGCGGAGACACCGTCCCGCAGGTGGTCGTCGAACCACGCCTGCGCTTCGTCCACCATCGTCCCCGCGGCGGCCGCGACGACATCGGTGTGCACCCACGGCCCAAGCGTCAGGGCGGCCGGCACACCCCGTGCGCGCAGCACCTCAAAAGCCTCGATGCTCTGCGGCAGGAACACGTCGTGGCTGCCGCCGATCAGCAGCGTCGCACCGGTGAACCGCTCCAGTGCCACACGGTGGTCGTACGGCCGCCAGTACGGGTCGGTGAGGCCGGGGTGGCCGACCCATTCGCCGTACCAGGGCGCGGTGGGACCGAGCAGCTCCGCCCCGGCCAGCAGCGGTAGCCGCTGCGCGGCGTCGGCCGGCAACTCGTCGGCGACCCCGGGAGACGGCCGGCGCACAAGGTTGCTCCAGCTCTGGCTTTCCTGCACGGTGAACGCGCCGGTGCGGTAGAAGGCGGAGCCGAAGTCGTAGGGCCCGACCACGATCACCGCGGCCTTTGCCTCGGGCGGCGGGTCCTGGAGCAGGGCGTAGACGCAGTAGGCGAGGTAGGACATGCCGATCAGGCCCAGCCGGCCGTCGAACCAGGGCTGCTCGCGCAGCCAGCCGACCGTGTCGTGGCCGTCCGCCGCCTCCTGGACCATCGGCCGCAACTGACCGTCCGAGTCCGCCGTACCACGGCAGCTCTGCAGCAGTACGTGGTAGCCGGCGCCGGCGAACACCTTCGCGAGCAGCACGTCGAACGGGAAGCCGCGCCCGTACGGCGAGCGTACGAGGATGGTGGGCGCCGGCTCGTCCGTGTGCGGGGCGTAGTGCTCGGCCGCCAGTTCGATGCCGTCGCGCATGGGGATGCGCACTGTCGTTACCAGACAGTCGGTGCTGCGTGGGCTGATCCCCAGCAGGGCCAGGACCTTCTGGGGATCGGCCAGGTCCAGTGCCGCGTCCGGCGCGAAGTCGAAGTGGGCGTCTTCTGGGGAGTGGGCGTCTTCCGGCATGGGTGCTCCTGTTCGCAGGATCTGAAGAGCCAAGGCCTAGGGTCTTTCGTTTGGGTCTGGCTGGATCAGGGAGCGCCCGCCGCGGGAGCGGCTGAAGTCGGCGTTGGTGCCGTGGACCGCAAGGCGGAGGAGGGAGCCCACGCGGAGCGTCGTCGACTGACGACAACGCGGCGAGGCGCCGCCCGCCGCGGCAGCGGCTGATGTCACTGCGGGCACGCGAGCCCAGCAAGATCCAAACG
>NZ_FMDK01000443.1 GCF_900091995.1 Streptomyces sp. MnatMP-M17 | reverse complement strand
CGGGTGGTCCCCGCCAGCCAGTGGCCGGCCAGGTAAGAGCCGGCGGGGCCGGTGGCGTGGTGGATGGCGAGGTGGGCGATCTGCCCGGACCACAGGCGGGCGCCCCGGTACCCGCCCACATGGAGCATCCGGTGGTTGATCATCGTGGCGACGGCGAGGGTGCCGCCGACCTGGGCGCCGTCCACCCAGACCGCCTTGGCCGCGTTGTCGTGGATGATGTGGTGCCAGTTGCCGTCCGCGAGGTTGCTGCTGGAGGTGGTGACCACGGACAGGGCCTCGCCCGTCTCGGTGCTCTCCACGGTCAGGATGCCCGACCCGTTGAGCGCGAGGACGAGCTGATGGTCCAGGCCCGGTTCCCACAGTCCGAGGATCGCCCGCCCCGCGGTGCTGGTCTTGATCCAGACCTCGACGATCGGGGATAGCGCGGTGTGACCGGAGGTGACGTTGCTGTCGGACTGGAAGACCGCGCCCAGATCACCGGTCAGATATCGCCCTGCGGTGGCGCTGGCAGGGGTGAGAGTGAGGCTGGTGTCGCCGGTGGCGGGCAGTCCGTCCGCGCCGAACTCCAGTGTCCCGCCGCTGGATACCTGGGTCTGTGCGACGGCGCCCGCGCCGCGTCCGGACAGGTCGCCGGCGGCCGTCGCCCCGGACGGTTCGGCCAGCGGGAAGTAGCAGGACAGCAGGCCGAAGACGGGGATGACCTGGTCGGCGGTGAGGATCTCCTCGCCGAGCATCGATACCAACGGGGGAAGCCGGTTGAGCTGCTTGAACAGATCGGACGCCGAGATGCTGACCGCGCTGTACAGCCCGTCCCAGGACACCGGCACGTCGTTGAGCGTGCCGTAGAACCGGGGCCGGACCCGGTGCCCCGCGAGGTCAAACTCGGCGTAGTCGGCGGTGCCGCCGGTGCGGGTAGCCACCAGTTCCACGATGACGGACTGGCTGCCCACCCAGGCCGGGGTAGCCAGGGTGCGGCGGGTGGTCCAGTTATGACCGTCTCCCGATGTGTCCCAGTAGAGCGTGCCCGCGGCCTCGCGGATCCGGAACCAGGCGTGCGCGGTGGGGCTGTAGGTGAGGGTGGTCGCGCCCGCGTCGAAGTAGCCGACCTCCGAGACCAGCCGGAGCGTTCCGGCGACCGGGCTGTAGGTGAACCCCGCGCGGGTGCCCGCCGTGGTCGAGTTGACCATGACGGACACCGATGCCGCCGAGCTGCCGTTGATGCCGGGCGGGGTGGAGAACTTGATGGAGAACTGGCTTCCGGCCAGGACCCATTGGCGCGCGGACTGGTAGGCGGCGAATTCGCCGGGGAGCACGGGGATCCGGGCCCGGCCGCCGGCCTCGGACACGCCCCCGTAGCTGTTCACCCACAGCACGGGGTCGACCAGGTCGTCGTCGAAGTCGTCGGCGAGCGTGCCGAGCGGCCAGGGTGCCGGGCCGGTACGGGCGGTGGTCGTGGTGACCGCGCACCGGATCGGCGTAGCGCGGCGGACGGTCCAGGGCGATGCCGGGTTGCGGGGTGTGAGCCAGCCGTCCTCGTTGTTGAGCCGGGCGGTCATGGTGGCGGTCTGGATATCGGCCAGCTCATCTGCCGCGCCCCGGTCGATCCGCACGCCCTGCGGCATGTCTACGCGCCGGGAGATGTCCGTCCAGACGATCGATGCCTGGTCCTGGATCCGGCCGCTCCATCCGGCTTCCATCAGCAGCGGGTCATCTCGATGACGTCGGGGCGGCGGGCGGTGAGGCTGCCGAGGACCGCGACGAACAGTTCGTGTGCGACGAGCGGGGCGTCTTCGTGGTCGAGGCGGCTGCGGATCCAGTCGCGGACCTGCGCGGCTTCTGCGGGATGGCCTTTGTAGGCCTGCCGCCAGGTATGCCCCGATTCGGACATGACTGTCCCCCGGATTCCGTCGCTATCTGAGTACGGATACTGTCTTTCCGTACTCAGATTGTCGCGAGTTGGCACAGGTCAAGCGGATCGCGAGAGTATGTGTACTCAGATTGACTCGATCATTCGGAACGGTGGTGCGGTGGTGGCACAGCCCGAATACCTGCGGATCGCCGCTGACCTGCGGCGCCGCGTCTCCAGCGGCGAGTTCGGACCGGGCGACCAGCTGCCGACCCTCCCAGCCCTGTGCGAGGAGTACCGCGTCTCCGACACCACGATCCGCAACGCGATGCGACTCCTCGGCAACGAGGGCCTCATCGAGACCCGCGCCCGTGCGGGCACACGTGTCCGGCCACGACCGCCCGTACATCGAATGGCCGCTGACCGCTACCGGACCACTCCCGGCGCCAAGGCCACCCCGTACACCCGGGACCAGGGCATCGCGTGGTCCGAGTACCGGCTCGACAAGCGGTTCGAGAAGGTCCAGGCGGATACCGAGATGGCGGCACTCTTCGAATGCGAGCCCGGTGAACGGCTGCTGGCCCGGCACTTCGTGTTCTACGACAACGACCAGCCCACCCAGATGAGCACCAGCTACGTCCGCTGGTCCGACGTCGCGGGCACCCCGGTCTCCGACCCCATCAACGAACCCTGGCCCGGCGGCACCCGGGCTCAGATGCTGAGCCTCGGCATCATCGTCAACCGGATCACCGAGTCGTTCACCGCGGCGATGCCCACCAACGAAGAGGCCCGGATCTTGCGCATCGGCGCGGGTGTGCCCGTCCTGCGCTACACGCGTCGGCACATCGCGGACACCGGACGGATCGTCGAGGTCGCCCACCCGATCGTGCGCCGCGGCGATACGACCGTCGTGGACTTCGCGATCGACCTGGACGAGTAGCCCCGGGCATGACGAAAGCCCCGGCCGCGTGGTGTGCGGCCGGGGCCCTTCCTGCCCTGTCTTACGCCGACTGCCGTCCGGCGGAACTGTCACGCAGCGCCGACAACTTGTCCTTGTACAGCGAGCCAGCGTGGTAGGCGGCTTCGTCGTGGGACGTCGCGGACTCCTCGATCAGGTGATGGGCCGTAGCCTTCAGGTCAGCAGCCCACAGAAGTACATGCTGCTGTGCGCTCTGGCCGGCTTCGATCTCGGCGCGTGCCCGCCTGGTCGCCGGGCCCGCCCAAATGTCCTTCAGCGGGGACACCAGGACATTCCCCAGGCTGATGAACCGGCCGATGACACAGGGCCACACATCCCCGTCGGGACCGATCGCGAGCTTCCCCTGGGCGCATTGCCCGCACAGATCAGCGACGGTGGGCCGAGACGTACCGCACCGCCCCACAGCCGATCGGCGACACCTCCACGGACACGGTCTGCGCCTACGACACCTGCGCACTCCCGGCCCGTGACTGACCGCGCCGCCTTTGGCGCCATTCGGCTTACCCGAAAGAGGGAAGAATAGTACTTTTCGAAACTGTTCGAGGTGGAAGGTGGAATTCGTTCCGTGGCCGCGGTATCTCCGTGGCGCGTCGAACAAGGAGCCCTCTATGCGTCGAACTCTCGCATCCCTGGCCTCGGTCGGCCTGGGGCTGTCCGTAGTGGTCGGTCTCGCGGGGACCGCCGCGGCGGCTGTTCCCTCGCCGGCGGCTGCCGGTCCCGGAGATCTTGTGCTGGCCTACCAGTGCAATGCCGGTGGCGGCACGGTCGTTTACCCCCTCGGTCCCGTCGCCAGGTGCGAAGGCGGACGGTTCGCCGGTTCCATCGTGGTGGTGTAGCGGGCGGCGGAGCGCGACCGGCCGGCCTGCCGGCTCGTCCGCTCCGTACGACGGAGAGACAGAGCGGCGCGTGCCCTGCCAATGGGCGCGCGTTTCCCAGGTACTCAACGTACTCAACAGTGTGGGAGAGAAATATGCGTATCAGCAGAGCTGTGGTGGTCTCGGGTCTGGTCCTCGCGGGAATCCTCGGATCCGCCGGGGCCGCGACTGCCGCCGGGCACCCGGGGGACTCGCCCCTGGTGAGCGTCGGACAGGTCGATGACTCGATCGAGGGGCTCTCGGTCGTGGATCTTCTGGAGCACGCCGTGGACTTCCTCGACTGACTGGGGCCAGAGGTCCAGAGGTCGAGAGATCCGGAGGTCTGGAGATCCGGGCCGTATCCGGCAGACAGAGTGCACGTGCCCTTCCGCTCGGCTCGCCAAGGGCCGGCGGAAGGGCCTTGGCGTTCCAGGGCTTCTTCCATGGGAGCGGGCGGCTGCGGGACGATCGGCGGGCGGTGCTCCTCGCACCTGCGATCCGCTGAGATCTCGGAGGCCCTACGTGACGGTGATAGTCGGACTGGTCCACAAGAAGCGTGTCTATCTGGGAGGCGACTCCGCCGGAGTCGCCGGGTACCAGCTCACCGTCCGCCGCGATCCCAAGGTGTTCACCAACGGTCCCTACGCCATGGGTTTCACCACCAGTTTCCGGATGGGACAGTTGCTCCAGCACGCCTTCAAGGTGCCGCGGCCCAAGGGAGATCTGGATCGGTTCATGGTCACTGCATTCGTCAACGCCCTGCGGACCTGCCTCAAGGATGGCGGCTGGGCGCGGAAGGAGTCCGAGCAGGAGCAGGCCGGGACCTTTCTGGTGGGCGTACGAGGACGGCTGTTCTCCATAGACAGCGACTATCAGGTGGGCGAGTCGGCCGACGGCTACGCGGCCGTCGGATGCGGTGAGGAATTTGCCCTCGGCGCCCTGCACGCGACCGCCGATCTGGCCATGAAGCCGCGCGCCCGGCTCGCCACCGCGCTGGCCGCCGCCGACCATCACAGTGCCGGCGTGTCCGCGCCGTATCTCTACGTCGCCACACCGCGCCCGTCGTGAACGGATCGAATACGGGCGCGTCCAGTACGTCAGGCATCTCAGGCTCCTCGGGTACGGGAGAACTCGTCCGGCGCCTCGGGCTGTTCGACGCCGTGACCATCGGTCTGGGCGCGATGATCGGCGCGGGCATCTTCGCCGCGCTCGCGCCCGCCGCCGCGGCGGCCGGCTCCGGGCTGATGGTCGGACTGGCGCTCGCCGCCGTGGTGGCGTACTGCAACGCGACCTCCTCCGCGCGGCTCGCCGCCCTCTATCCGGCCTCCGGCGGAACGTATGTCTACGGCCGTGAGCGGCTCGGCCCGTTCTGGGGATATCTCGCCGGCTGGGCCTTTGTGATCGGCAAGACCGCCTCCTGCGCGGCGATGGCGCTGACCGTGGGCGCCTACGCCTGGCCGGGACAGGCGCACGCCGTGGCGGTCGCCGCCGTGGTGGCGCTGACCGCCGTGAACTGTGTCGGAGTACAGAAGTCCGCCTGGCTCACCAGAGCCGTCGTCGCCGTCGTACTGGCCGTGCTCGCCGCCGTGGTCGTCGCCTGTCTGACCGCGAATACGGTCGGTGCCGCACACGGCCTCGGTTCGGGCGTCCCCCTCGGTGTCACCTTCGGCGGAGTGTTGCAGGCGGCCGGGCTGCTGTTCTTCGCGTTCGCCGGCTACGCGCGTATCGCCACGCTCGGCGAGGAGGTCCGCGATCCCGCCCGTACGATCCCGCGCGCGATCCCTCTCGCCCTCGGTATCACCCTGGTCGTGTACGCCGCTGTCGCGCTCGCCGTGCTGCATGTCCTGAGCCCGGACCGGCTGGCCGACGCCACGGCCCCGCTCGCCGAGGCGGTGCGCGCGGCCGGTGTTCCCGCCCTCGCGCCGGTGGTACGGGTGGGCGCGGCCGTCGCCGCCGTCGGCTCGCTGCTCGCGCTCATCCTCGGTGTCTCGCGTACGACACTGGCGATGGCCCGCGACCGGCATCTGCCGCACGCTCTGGCCGCCGTACACCCGCGCTTCAAGGTGCCGCAGCGCGCCGAACTCGCCGTCGGCGCGGTGGTCGCCCTCGCCGCCGCCACCGTGGACGTACGCGGTGCGATCGGCTTCTCGTCGTTCGGCGTTCTCGCCTACTACGCCGTCGCCAACGCCGCCGCCCTCACTCTCACCTCCGCCGAGAAGCGCCCGCCGCGTGCCGTGCCCGTACTCGGACTCGCCGGCTGTCTGCTTCTCGCCTTCGCCCTGCCGCTCTCCTCGGTCGTGCCGGGCGCCGCCGTACTCGCGGCGGGCGCCGCCGTGTACGCGGTCCGAAGGCGTACGAGGCCGGATCAAAACATGTGACAGGTGTGATCAGAACGTAGCTTCCCAGCGGCTGCGCGGCGGGCGGGAAGGTCGCACTCTTGGGCCTATGAGTGATGCACCGATCGTCGTCCACCGGGCGTCGGGGACAGGCGGGCGGCGGGTCACGGTCCGTGGGCGGATCATGGGACTCGCCCACTCCGACGACCATCTTGTCGAATTTCTGCGTCTGGCCGGGCTGCCCGACGCCTGGGAACTGCTCGATGACCCGGAGTGGGTGGAGTGGCAGGGCGGTCCCGCGCACGAATACAGCGTCGTATGAGGTGATCATCTTCCGACTAGGTGATCAGCCTCCGCGCCTGCGCCCTTCCGCGTACCCGCCTGCCTCTGCCCCGCCCGGGCCGGGCCGTACCCGGACCACTCAGTCCGGCGGGATCGCCGCCGCGATCGAGGTGAGCTGGGTCAGACTGTCGATCCGCCAGTCCGCCGCCTCCACCACCTCCGGGTCGTCCGCCCAGAGATAGCCCCAGGGACCGCGCCGCAGATGGGCGGTGCGCAGGCCGGCGCGCTGGGCCGGGAACAGGTCGTACGCGGGGTGGTCGCCCACGTACACCGTTCTGTCGGGCGCCGCCCGCGCCGCCTCGATGACATGGCCGAAGAACTCCGGAGCCGGTTTGGCCACGCCCCACTCGGCGGAGGTGGCCACCAGATCGGCGGGCAGATCCAGGCGGCGCAGCAGGTCACCGGCCTTGACGGTCTGGTTGCCCGCGAGCACGACACGGATGCCGAGGGCCTGGAGACCGGCCAGGGCGGGCCGTACGTCCGGATAGAGGTCGGACTCGTCGAGATGCTCGCCGCGCCCGGCCGCCTCTCGGGCGCGGTTGGCCTCGCCGATGTCCATGCCGGGCTTGATCAGCCGGAGGGCGTCGGCGTTGTCCTTGTTCTGGACGGTGGCGGCGCCCACCAGTGCGGAGATGGTGTGCCGGGGAATGCCCAGCCAGTCGGCCCAGGAGGCCCAGTAGCGGTCGTCGCGTACGAGGGTCTCGCCGACGTCGAACACGATGGTTTCGATCACCGGTCCAAGCGTAGGGGGACACGCTCCGCCGATTGTCAGTGGCTGGCCGTAGCCTGTCTCCTATGTTCGCTTCCTCGTCCGCGTACGGTTCTCCCCACTCTCCGACTTCTTCGTCCGGCTCGGCGTCCGACTCGGCCTCCGGTGCCGCGTCTGCCGCGTCGGACTCTCCGTCCACGAGCGGTCCCGTCCGGTCCGCCGCCGTGGTCAACGCGGAGATCCGCGCCCTGTGGGCACGGGCCGGCAGCTCGCTCCCGCCCGCCGAGCAGGAGCGCTACCAGCGGCTTCTGGTGGAATGGGCCGCTGCGGTACGGGCCGATGTCGTCACGGCGGCCTAGCCCGGAGCATCCCCGCCACGAGTGGTGATGATCTTGCTCTGAATGGCGTAAGGTTGTGTTTACCGACGCGGGGTGGAGCAGCTCGGTAGCTCGCTGGGCTCATAACCCAGAGGTCGC
>NZ_FMDK01000619.1 GCF_900091995.1 Streptomyces sp. MnatMP-M17 | reverse complement strand
GCTCGTCACGGCTGCCGGCACTGCGGCGGGCGCGGTCTTCGGGATCTCCGGCGCCGTGCACCACACGCTGGCGGTCCTGGCCGCCCTGGGCGCCGCGTGGCTGCTGCTGCGTCACTGCGTACGGCGCTTCGGCGGAACCACCGGCGATGTCTTCGGCGCCCTCGCGGAGATGTCCGCGACCGCGGCCCTCGTCGTACTGACGCTCGGTTAAGGAACGGCCACACACAGGTGAACTACCGCCGCCGTAAGGGCTGTCCATCACTCAGCGTAGGCTCGTTCCTGCCCCCCTTCGGGCCGAAATACGATACGGCGGGCTCGGTCGGCCCACCCTTCGACCGCTGGAACACAACGGAAGCGAGATTCCACCACCGTGACTGCTCTCACTCTCAGCACTGCCGGCGCGGCGACCCTGCGCGCCGACGCGATCGTCGTCGGCGTCGCGAAGGGCGCAAAGGGGCCGGTCGTGGCGCCGGGCGCCGAAGCCGTCGACAAGGCCTTCGACGGAAAGCTCGGCAGCGTCCTGGAGGCCCTCGGTGTCTCGGGCGCCGAGGGCGAGGTGACCAAACTGCCTGCGCCGTCCGGGCTGAAGGCCCCGGTCGTCCTGGTGGTCGGGCTCGGCCCGGCCCCGGCCAAGAACGGGACCTACGGCACCGAGCCGCTGCGCCGCGCCGCCGGTGCCGCCGCACGCGCGCTCTCCGGCCGGAAGAAGGCCGCGTTCGCACTGCCCGTCGAGACGGCCGAGGACGTGGAGGCCGTCGCCGAGGGCGCGCTGCTCGGCGCGTACGCCTTCATCGCGTACCAGGGCGGCGAGAACAACGGCAAGAAGGGCGACAACGGCCCGAAGCTGCCTCTCGCCGAGGTCACACTCGTCGGCGCCAAGCCGCGCGACAAGGCCCACAAGGCCGCCGCGAACCGTGCGATCGCGCTGACCGAAGAGGTCAACCGCGCCCGTGATCTCGTCAACACACCGCCGAACGATCTGACTCCCGAGGCCTTCGCCGCCGTGGCCACCGCCGCGGGCAAGGAGAACGGCATCAAGGTCCAGGTCCTCGACGAGAAGGCGCTTGCCAAGGGCGGCTACGGCGGCATCCTCGGCGTCGGCCAGGGCTCGGTCAATCCGCCCAGGCTGGTACGGCTCGCGTACACGCACCCCAAGGCGGAGAAGACGCTCGCCCTCGTCGGCAAGGGCATCACCTACGACTCGGGCGGCATCTCGCTCAAGCCGGCGGGTCACAACGAGACCATGAAGTGCGACATGAGCGGCGCCGCCGCGGTGTTCGCCACCGTCATCGCCGCCGCCCGGCTCGGTCTCCCCGTCAATGTCACCGGCTGGCTGGCGCTCGCGGAGAACATGCCGTCCGGCTCGGCAACCCGTCCCGGCGATGTCCTGCGCATGTACAGCGGCAAGACCGTCGAGGTCCTCAACACCGACGCCGAGGGCAGGCTCGTCCTCGCCGACGCGCTGACCCGGGCCTCCGAGGAGAAGCCGGACGCGATCGTCGACGTGGCGACGCTGACCGGCGCGATGGTGCTGGCGCTGGGCAACCGTACGTTCGGGATCATGGCGAACGACGACGCGTTCCGCACCACCATCCACAAGCTGGCCGAGCAGGCCGGCGAGGCGTCCTGGCCGATGCCGCTCCCGGCCGATCTGCGCAAGGGCATGGACTCCCCGACCGCCGACATCGCGAACATGGGCGAGCGGATGGGCGGCGGGCTGGTCGCCGGACTCTTCCTGAAGGAGTTCGTCGGCGAGGGCATCACCTGGGCCCACCTGGACATCGCGGGCCCGGCCTTCCACGAGGGCGCGCCGTACGGCTACACACCCAAGGGCGGCACCGGCTCGGCAATCCGTACGCTCGTCAAGCTGGCGGAGAGCTTCTGACCCCGGCCGCCTCCTGTCGCCTGCCGGCGAATGAGCCGAAGGGGCGCGTCGGTGCCGAAAGGGAGGCTGTGCTCGATATGCGGCTCCGCCGCGCGGGCGGAGGTTCGTGAGGTACGAGCGAATCGAGCACGGTCGACCGTCGGCATCGGCATAGAGCTCCCCCGGAGGCGAACCGAGCCCTCAAAAAAAGGGGAATAGGTGTACCGGCCCTGGGTGTTTTCCGCCCAGGGCCGGAAAGCTGTACGTTCCGGTAACCGCTTGGCGGTCCCCGTTACTCATCTCACACCTGGGCCCCGCGTCCCGGCTTGCCCGAACAAGTGCGAAGATGGGTTCTCGGCAGGACAGGGCCCCCACCACAGGGCCGAAGAAAAGCGGCCGAACACCAGCCGCCGCCCGGTCATGGAGACCGCGCCCGGCGCACATGCATGGAGGACGTGACGTGGCGAACGACGCCAGCACCGTTTTCGACCTAGTGATCCTCGGCGGCGGTAGCGGCGGTTACGCCGCGGCGCTGCGCGGAGCGCAGCTCGGCCTGGACGTGGCCCTGATCGAGAAGAACAAGCTCGGTGGTACCTGCCTGCACAACGGCTGCATTCCCACCAAGGCCCTGCTGCACGCCGGCGAGATCGCCGACCAGGCGCGCGAGGCCGACCAGTTCGGTGTCAGGACCACCTTCGAGGGCATCGACATCGAAGGTGTGCACAAGTACAAGGACGAGGTCGTCTCCGGCCTCTACAAGGGCCTCCAGGGTCTGGTCGCCTCCCGCAAGGTGACCTATATCGAGGGTGAGGGCCGGCTCTCCTCGCCGACCTCCGTCGATGTCGACGGCCGGCGGGTCCAGGGCCGCCATGTGCTCCTCGCGACCGGCTCCGTGCCGAAGTCGCTGCCGGGCCTGGTGATCGACGGCGAGCGGATCATCTCCTCCGACCACGCGCTGAAGCTGAACCGCGTCCCGCAGTCCGCGATCATCCTCGGCGGCGGTGTGATCGGTGTGGAGTTCGCCTCGGCGTGGAAGTCCTTCGGCACCGACGTGACCGTGGTCGAGGGTCTGAAGCATCTCGTGCCGGTCGAGGACGAGAACAGCTCGAAGCTTCTGGAGCGCGCGTTCCGCAAGCGCGGTATCAAGTTCAACCTCGGCACGTTCTTCGAGAAGGCCGAGTACACGCAGGACGGCGTCCGCGTCACGCTGGCCGACGGCAAGGCCTTCGAGGCGGAGGTGCTGCTCGTCGCGATCGGCCGCGGCCCGGTCTCGCAGGGCCTCGGCTACGAGGAGCAGGGCGTCGCGATGGACCGCGGCTATGTCCTCGTCGACGAGTACATGCGGACGAACGTCGAGACGATCTCGGCCGTCGGTGACCTGGTCCCGACGCTCCAGCTCGCCCATGTCGGCTTCGCCGAGGGCATCCTGGTGGCCGAGCGGCTGGCCGGTCTCAAGACCGTGCCGATCGACTACGACGGTGTGCCCCGGGTGACGTACTGCCACCCCGAGGTCGCCTCCGTCGGTATCACCGAGGCCAGGGCCAAGGAGATCTACGGCGCGGACAAGGTCGTCGCTCTCAAGTACAACCTCGCGGGCAACGGTAAGAGCAAGATCCTCAAGACCGCGGGCGAGATCAAGCTCGTCCAGGTCAAGGACGGCTCCGTGGTCGGCGTCCACATGGTCGGTGACCGTATGGGCGAGCAGGTCGGCGAAGCTCAGCTCATCTACAACTGGGAGGCTCTGCCTGCCGAGGTCGCGCAGCTCATCCACGCGCACCCGACCCAGAACGAGGCGCTCGGCGAGGCCCATCTCGCCCTGGCCGGCAAGCCTCTCCACTCCCACGACTGATTCAGTCCGGGCGCTGACGACCACTACCGCACATTCGTTAGGAGCAACTGAAACCATGGCGGTTTCCGTAACCCTGCCGGCGCTCGGCGAGAGCGTCACCGAGGGCACTGTCACCCGCTGGCTGAAGGCCGAGGGCGAGCGCGTCGAGGCCGACGAGCCGCTGCTGGAGGTCTCCACCGACAAGGTCGACACCGAGATCCCGGCCCCGGCCGGC
>NZ_FMDK01000442.1 GCF_900091995.1 Streptomyces sp. MnatMP-M17 | reverse complement strand
TGGCGGCTGGCGGCTGAGGAGCTTCACCGGCAACCGAGTTACCGCGGCGGGCCGTGGTCCTGCCTACGTCGATGGTCCGCGCCCTTCCGCCTCTGGCGCTGCGGGGCGGGCCGGGCGGTGGTGTGCTGGAAGTGTTTGGAAACAGATCGACACCGTCTCGGAAGGTGTGCTCATCATGTCCACTCAGAACCCTGCCAAGCCCCTGCACGGCCGCGTCGCGGTCATCACCGGCGCTTCCAGCGGTATCGGCGAGGCCTCGGCCGAGCATCTGGCGGCGCTGGGCGCGAAGGTCGCGGTGCTGGCGCGGCGCGCGGAGCGGCTTGACGATCTGGTCACCCGGATCGACAAGAACGGCGGCACCGCGCTGGCGCTCACCGCCGACGTGACCGAGGCCGAGGAGGTGCTGGGCGCCGCCGACCAGGTGGAAGCCGAGCTGGGCAGCGCGGACCTGCTGTTCAACAACGCTGGTGTCATGCTGCCGGCCCCGATCGAGGAGCTGCGTACCGACCAGTGGCGGCAGCAGATCGACGTCAATATCACCGGGCTGATGAACACCATCGGCGCGTTCACGCCGCAGCTCGTCAGGGCCGCGGGCGAGCGCGGTGTGGCGGATCTGATCAACACCGCGTCGATCGCGGCGCAGAACATCTTCCCGAACTTCGCCGTCTACTCCGGTACCAAGGCCTACGTCACGCACCTCTCCCGGCATCTACGGGTCGAGCTGGGCCCGAAGAACGTCCGGGTGGCCGCGATCGAGCCGGGCATCGTCGGTACGGAGTTGCAGAGCCATGTCACCGACCAGGGCGCGCAGGACTGGCTGGCCGGTTCCAAGGAGACGATGGAATGGCTCACCCCGGAGGACATCGCGGAGACCGTCGGCTTCATCGCCACACAGCCGCCTCGGGTGAACCTCCAGCAGGTGACGATCATGCCGACCGGTCAGTCGAGCTGACGCGTAAAGACAAGCGACAAGGCCGCGACAGGGCACCCTCGCGGGCACGGGTCAGCCGCCGAGTTCGTCACGCGTCAGATCGCTCCTCAGCCGGTGCCACACCGGGCTACGGAGACGGCCCGCCGCCGTCCAGCCGGCCATGGTGATCTCGGCGACGAGCCGGGGCTCGACCCAGTGCGCGGGCAGGTCCACCGGGTTGACGAAGGGCGAGGTGTCGCGCGGGATGACCGCCAGGAGCCGGGCGAGATCATGCCGTTCGAGCGCCGAGAAACCCGACCCGACGGACCCGACATAACGGAGCCCTTCCGGCACCTCCACACCGGCCAGGACCGCGCCCGGGAGACCGGCGATCCCGCCGCGGCCCTCCGTCCAGCCGCCGATGAGGACGTCCTGCGCGGGTGTGTGCTTGATCTTGCGCCACTGGTCGGAGCGGATGCCGGGCGTGTACGGCGACAACAGCCGCTTCGCGACCAGGCCCTCGAATCCGGCCCGCAGCGTGATGTCCCACGCCCGCTGTCCATGGCCGACCGCATAACCGGGCACCGACGAGTGAGGGCCCACGAGTCCCAGTCCGGACAGGAGCGATCTGCGGTCCCGGTACGGGAGCGCCAGCAGCGGTCTGCCGTCGAGATGCATGACATCGAACAGCACCAGATGGACGGGATATCTCACGGCCAGTTGAGCCGCCCTGCGCGGGTTCACCACGCCCAGCCGGCGTTGCAGCAGACCGAAATCGGGACGGCCGTCGGCCAGGGCCACGACCTCGCCGTCGAGCACCGCCGCCCGGCCGCCGAGCAGCCGGCCGAACTCGGCGAGTTCGGGATACCGGGCGGTCACGTCGTCGCCCGCGCGCGTACTCAGCCGCAGCGACCCGTCGCCCGCCACCGCGACGACACACCGCGCACCGTCCCACTTGGTCTCGAACGCCCACTCCGCTTCCTCTCCGACACCGGGCAGCGGGCCGGGTGTGGCCAGCATCGGCCGGATGACGGGAAGCGGTTCGAGCGGCTCCATACCTTCGATGGTCACGCCGTTCGCAGGCGCCCGCATCGGAGACGCCCGGATCGCAGACGCCCGCCTCGGAGGCTCTCGTAGCCGAGGCGCTCTCGTAACGGCGCCCTCCCAACGGAGCCGGTCAGGCTGCCGCCGGCCTGATGCCGATCCTGGCCGATATACGCGCCGGCTCCGCGTCGTCGGAGACGCCCTGGAAATCGGCGCGCGGTGTGTACGGGGCCTCCAGGTCGGCCACCTCGTCCTCGGTCAGCTCGATCTCCAGCGAGGCCACGGCGTCGTCCAGATGGGACGGCTTGCTCGCGCCCACGAGCGGCGCGACGACGACAGGGGTGTGGCGCAACCACGCCAGCGAGATCTGCGCCCGGCTGACACCGCGGTTCTTGGCGACCGCCGCGACCGCGTCGATGATGGCGCGGCGCTACCGGAGAGGTCTCCGGCAGGCAATATCACCCTCTCGCGGAATCCAACGGACCGGACGGATCCAACGGCCCCGACGGAACGGACAGGTTCCAGACGCGCGCGGGCGGCACATTGGCCCATACAGTCCGGTAACCGGTGGCGTGGGCCCGCTGGAACGAGTCGAGTACATGCGCCACTCCGCCATGCCGCGCCAAGCTGCGCGAGGATCCCGTCAGCGCCCGCAGCCGAGCGGTGCCGCGATAGCCGAAGTACGTCAGATGCCCGCCGGGCCTGAGCGCCGAGAGGTACTGCGTCAACAGGTCGGAGACCTCCTCCGGGTGGAAATTGGCGAACGGCAGCCCGGAGACGATCACGTCGTACCGCGCCTCGGAATCGATCTCCGCCACCGGCCTGGCGATCAGACCGATGCGCTCCCGGTGGACCGCCAGCCGTGGATCCGTCCGCAGATCCGCCTCCAGCACCCGCGCGAAGCGAGGGTTGGACTCGACCAGATCGAGCGTGTCGTCGGGGCCCAGCAGATCGGCCAGCACCCGCGAGACCGCACCGGTCCCGGCGCCGACTTCGAGTACGGCGCGTGGCCGCCCGGCAGGGCGCGCCAGCGGCGCGGCGAGTGCCTCGGCGAGGCGCCGGCCGCTCGGCGTCACGGCCCCGGTC
>NZ_FMDK01000158.1 GCF_900091995.1 Streptomyces sp. MnatMP-M17 | reverse complement strand
ACCGGACGCCGCAGGCCCCGCCCTCCGGGCGGACGGCGCTACTTTCGAAACACGCCCTAGCGTCGCCCGCCCCACGCACCGGTCACCGGTCATCCGGTGGCGGGACTCCCGTGCTGCGCTCCTCCCGCCAAAGTAAGTCCGTGCACATCCCTTGACAGACCACTTCATGCCGAACCACGATCTGACATCGTTGTCATTCGGTTGCTGGTTCACCTTTCTGTGGCAGCAAGCCTGATCGGAGCTTCTGTTGATGTCTGTCCCACCCGCACAACCGTCGCGTCGCACGGTTCTCAGCACAGGCTCCACCCTGCTGGCCGGATTCGGTCTCGGCATGGTGCTTCCGGCCACCGGCCACGCGGCGACCGGGGACACTCCCGCCACGGCTCGGGCCCAGTCCAAGGGCGAGCTTGCCGCCTACCGTCCCGTGTCGGTGTCCTCCACCGACTACGCGCCCACGCCCGGCCGGTTCGTGGTGGACAGGCTCGACTCCGTCGGTGTGCGCGGCTCGGGATGGCGCGCGGGCGACGGGGATCCGCAGTGGATCTCCGTCGACCTCCAGGCGCTCTGCGAGGTCGAGTCGCTGCGCCTTACCTTCGAGGCGACGGCGGACGATCCGCCCTACGTCGACGCTCCGGGCGGCAACCCGCGCGACAGGACCACCGGCCAGGAGATCCTGTCCAGTTGCGCCGTCGCCTTTGTGATCGAGGTCTCCCGGGACGGAAAGTCCTGGACGCAGGTCCACCGTACCGACTCCGGACAGGGCGGGATCGTGGAGATCGCGCTGCCGAAGCCGGTCACCGCCCGGTGGGTCCGTATGACGGTGCACAAGCGGTCCAACGACAATCCGCTCGGCCTCAACGGGTTCCAGGTGTACGGCGTCAGCCGCGGCGCGAGGCCGGAGGCCACCGGATGGACGGACTGGGGGACCCGCCGGCGTGAGGTCGAGCCGCTGAAGGTCGCCGGGGACGGGACCGTACCGCTGGAGTCCGACTGGGACCTCACCATGGACGACTGGGCGGGCGGTGAAGGAGCCGCGCTGTCCGGGACGGAGGTGGACACGAGCCGCTGGCTGCCCGCGACCGTACCGGGCACCGTACTGACCTCCCTCGTCGACCAGGGACACCTTCCCGATCCCGTCGCCGGGCTGAACAACCTCCAGGTGCCCGAGGCCCTCTCCCGCCACGCGTGGTGGTACCGGCGCCGCTTCCGGCTGCCGCGCGGCTTCGACGCGGGCCGCGGCCGGCGGCTCTGGCTGGAGTTCGACGGCATCAACCACGAGGCCGAGATCTGGCTCAACGGCACGAAGGTGGAGACCCAGTCGTTCCCCTTCGCCCGTGGCGCGTACGACGTGACCGAGCTGCTGGCCGGGGCCGACGAGCACGCGCTCGCGGTACGGATCAGCCCGATGCCGTTCCCGGGCAGCCCTGCCGACAAGGGACCCGAGGGCCTGGCATGGGTGGACGCCGGCGCCACGACGATGAACCGCAATTCGCCGACGTATCTGGCCTCCTCCGGCTGGGACTGGATGCCCGCCGTACGCGACCGCGCCGCCGGGATCTGGAACCATGTACGGCTGCGGTCCACCGGCGACGCGGTCCTCGGCGACCCGCGCGTGGACACCGTACTGCCGGATCTGCCCGACACCCGCACTGCGGAACTCACCATCGTGGTCCCGGTCCGCAACGCTGCCACGGGCAGCCGGCGCGTCACGGTGTCGGCGGCCTTCGGCCGCGTCAAGGTCTCGCAGTCGGTCATGGTGCCCGGCGGCGGCTCGGCCGATGTCACCTTCTCTCCCGCCACCCACCCGCAGCTCCGGCTGCGCGACCCGGAGCTGTGGTGGCCCAACGGCTACGGTGAGCCGAATCTCCACGAGCTCACGCTGGTCGCGTCGGCCGACGGGCGGGAGAGCGACCGGCGCGCCTCCCGTTTCGGCATACGGCAGTTCGGCTACGAGTACGACATCCCGCTGACGTTCCAGTCCGCGACCGACTCGTACGCGGAGACGGTGGACTTCGCTCCGCGGACGGCCCGCTACCTGCGGATCCTGTGCCGGACGCGCGCCACCGACTGGGGCTCGTCGATGTGGGGCCTCACGGTCGTGGACAGCTCCCGGGCCGACACGGATCTGGCTCTCGGCCGGGAGGCCACCGCGTCCTCGGTGGACGATCCGGGCAACGCGGCGGGCAATGTGACGGACGGGAATCCGCGGACGCGGTGGTCCTCGGCGTTCGAGGACGACCACTGGGTAAAGGTGGACCTCGGCTCCGCAGTCCGGTTCGACCGGGTCGTCATCACCTGGGAGCGGGCCTACGCGAAGACGTATGTGATCGAGGTGTCGGCCGACGGCGACTCGTGGACCGAGGTGAAGGCGGTCGACAACTCCGCCGTGCCACTGCCGTTCACCGGGGGCAGCGCGAGTCTGCAGAGCACGGAGTTCGCCGCTCAGAAGGCCCGCCATCTGCGGGTGCTGTGCAGCAAGAGGGCGACGAGCTGGGGCTGTTCGATGTGGAGCCTGTCCGTGGTGGACAGCAGCCGCCCCGGTACGGATCTGGCGCTGCGCAAGGACGCGACCGCGTCCACCTCCGAGAGCGGGAGCGGACCGGGCAACGCGGTGGACGGGAACGGCGCGACGCGCTGGTCCTCGGCCTACCAGGACGGCGAGTGGATCCAGGTCGACCTGGGCGAGTCGGTCTCCTTCGACCGGGTCGCCATCGTCTGGGAGTCCGCGTACGCCAGGTCGTACACCATTCAGGTCTCCGACGACGGCGAGTCGTGGCGCGATGTGACATCCGTCGACAACACGACCGTACCGCTGAAGATCAGTGTCAACGGGGTGCGGGTGTTCTGCCGGGGCGGTAACTGGGGCTGGGACGAACTGCTGCGCCGTATGCCGGCCGAGCGGATGGACGCGGCCGTCCGGATGCACCGGGACATGAACTTCACCATGATCCGCAACTGGGTCGGGAGCAGCAACCGCGAGGAGTTCTACGCCAGTTGCGACGAGCACGGCATCCTGGTCTGGAACGACTTCCCGAACGCCTGGGCCATGGACCCGCCGGACCACGACGCGTTCAACAGCCTCGCCCGGGACACCGTGCGGCGTTACCGGATCCACCCGAGCATCGTGGTGTGGTGCGGTGCCAACGAGGGCAATCCGCCGGAGGCGATCGACACCGGGATGCGGGAGGCGGTCACGGCCGAGGCGCCCGGTCTGCTGTACCAGAACAACTCGGCCGGCGGCATCGTCTCCGGCGGCGGCCCGTACGGCTGGGTCGAGCCCGCGCGCTACTTCTCGTCCTCGACCTACGGCGGCGAGGTGTACGGCTTCCATACCGAGATCGGTATGCCCACGGTGTCCACGGCCGAGACGATGCGCAATCTCGTCGGCGACGGGCCCGAGTGGCCGATCGGCGGTGCGTGGCTCTACCACGACTGGAGCACCCGGGGGAATCAGGCGCCGCAGAACTACCAGGCGGCGATCGAGGAGCGGCTCGGCACCGCGAAGGGCCTTGAGGACTTCTGCCGCAAGGCGCAGTTCGTCAACTACGAGAACACCAGGGCCATGTTCGAGGCCTGGAACGCCCGGCTGTGGGAGGACGCCAGCGGTCTGCTGCTGTGGATGTCGCACCCGGCGTGGTACAGCACGGTGTGGCAGACCTATGACTACGACTTCGATGTCAATGGCACCTACTACGGTGCCCGGACCTCGTGCGAGACCCTCCATGTGCAGGCCGACCCGAACGGCTGGCATGTCATGGCGGTCAACCACACACCGCGGGAGATCTCCGGCGCGGTGGTCACCGCGCGCTGCTACAGCCTCGACGGCCGTCGGCTCGGCGGCGAGAAGCGCCAAAAGGTGGACCTCAAGGGCTCGGCGACCACTCGGCTGTTCACGGCCGCTCCGACGGAGGACCTGCCGGCCTTCCATCTGCTGCGGCTGAGCCTCACGGACGCGCGGGGACGTGTGCTGTCGGAGAACACCTACTGGCGCTACCGCGAGCCGAAGGACATGCAGGCCCTCAACACGGTCCGCAAGGCCAAGGTGTCCGTGGATCCGGGCCCGGTGACCAGGGCGGGGGAGCGCAGGGAGCTCACGGCGCGGGTGCACAACCGGGGTTCGTCGGTTGCGGCGATGGTCAGGCTCTCGCTGCGGGACGCGCGGACCGGCGAGCGGGTCCTGCCGACTCTGTACGGCGACAACTATCTGTGGCTGCTGCCCGACGAGTCCCGGACGATCACCGTGTCCTGGCCCGCCGAGGCGCTCCCGTCGGGCAGGCCCAGTCTGTCGCTGGACGGATACAACGTGCCCGCGGTCTCGGCGAACGCCTGAGGCAGGGCCATGGCGTAAACGGCTGTCCCTTCGCCGGCCCTGGGCTCCTGACCGAAGAGGAATTTCGCTTGGTCCTTCGGATCTGACGTCGATCAGTCAATAATTTTCAGTTCTTTGTCTTGCCCATGGACAGGCAGGTCTCTACGTTGTGTGGGGTGGCAGCGTGCGCCGGGACGCGCACACTGCCACCCCACACAGGCACTCGCACCCCACCACGTTCTTCGAGAGCAGCGATCTTCCGCGCACGCCCATACGCAGAGCCGATTGCGAGGAACCCCCCATGGCCGTTTCCCGACGGACCGTCATCGCGTCCGCACTGGCCGGCGCCGGAGCGGCGGCGGGCCTGGGCGCCCAGGCCCAGAGCGCGCAGGCACTGGAGGCCCGGGCCCAGGGCGCTCAGGCAGCCTCTCCGCCCGGAGACGTCGTCGGCAAGATCACCGTCGGCTACCAGGGCTGGTTCGCCTGCTCCGGTGACGGTGCGCCGATAAACGGCTGGTGGCACTGGTCGCAGAACTGGGGCCAGTCACCGTCCCCGAGCAACACCGCCATCGTGAGCTGGCCCGACGTACGCGACTACACCCGCACCTACCGGACCGCCTATCCGGCGCTCGGCAGCGGGCAGCCGGCCGCGCTGTTCTCCTCGTACGACCAGCAGACCGTCGACACGCACTTCTCGTGGATGCAGCAGTACGGCATGGACACCGCCGCTCTCCAGCGCTTCAACCCCAACGGCGGCGAGGGCGCGACGCGGGACGCCATGGCGGGGAAGGTGCGGAGCGCCGCCGAGAAGTACGGGCGGAAGTTCTACATCATGTACGACGCCACCGGCTGGACGAATATGCAGCCGGAGATGAAGGCGGACTGGCTGGAGAAGATGAGGGCGCACACCGAATCTCCGGCCTACGCCCGGCAGAACGGCAAACCGGTGGTCGGCATCTGGGGCTTCGGTTTCAACGAGCCGAACAAGACATGGTCGGCCGCGGTCTGTCTGGATGTCGTCAACTGGTTCAAGGCGCAGGGCTGTTATGTGATGGGCGGAGTGCCCACACACTGGCGCAGCGGCAACGAGGACTCACGGGCCGGATACCTCGATGTGTACCACGCCTTCGACATGCTCTCGCCGTGGATGGTCGGCCGGATCGGGAACATCGCGGGCGCCGACAACTTCTACGCCAATGTCAACACGCCCGACCAGGCACACTGCGACGCCTACGGGATCGACTACCAGCCCTGTGTGCTGCCCGGCGATCTCCAGTCGGGGCACCGCGCGCACGGCGACTTCATGTGGCGGCAGTTCTACAACATGTGCCGCATCGGTGTGGCGGGGATCTATATCTCGATGTTCGACGAGTTCAACGAAGGCAACCAGATCGCGAAGACCGCCGAGAACGCCTCCCAGATCCCGGCGGGTTCGGGCATCCGCGCGTTGGACGAGGACGGCACGGCGTGCTCCTCGGACTACTATCTGCGGCTCACCGGTGACGGCGGCCGGATGCTCAAGGGCCAGCTCGCACTGACCGCCGTCCGTCCCACACCAACAGGCGGCGGCACCAATCCGCCGCCCACCGGCGACCTCGCGCTGCGCAAACCGGCGAGCGCGAGCAGCCAGACGCAGAACTACGGCGCGGGCAACGCCGTCGACGGTGACAGCAACACCTACTGGGAGAGCGCCAACCACGCCTTCCCGCAGTGGATCCAGGTCGACCTCGGCTCCACCCAACCGGTGAAACGGATCGTCCTGTCCCTCCCCCCGAACCCCGCCTGGACCGCCCGCACCCAGACCCTCTCCGTCCTGGGCGCGACGGACAACACACCCTTGTCTTCTCTGACCTCCCAAGCCGCCCACACCTTCGACCCGGCAACCGGCAACACCGTCACACTCCCTGTCGCCTCCGGCCTGTCGGCCCGTTACATACGAGTGCAGTTCACGGCGAATACAGGCTGGCCGGCGGGCCAGCTCTCAGGACTGAGCGTCTACGCGGACTGAACAACGCGCTCCGAACCTCCAGGTCGCTGCGCGAACCGCCGGACCGCTGTGCCGGAGCGCCCTACGTGTCGGTGAGGCAGCCTTGGGCTGCCTCACCGGCAGCGCAGCGCGCCCCTGGGCCGCCCGCCTGACACCGGTCCTCCCAGCGGCTGCGACGGCGAGCAGAGCGGTCGCCGCGTCACGGTTGGCGCGTCACGGTCGGCGCGTCACGGTCGGCTGGGCCGCCTGAACCAGCCGCTTCAGGCCGTGAGCTCCGTTTGCGCTGTCACTGTGGAGACGAGGTTGTGGAGGATGTACCACTCGGTGGACAGCAGCCTTTCCTGGACGGCTGGCGGAAGGGCGGCAATCCGGCCCGGCAGGGCTCCTCTCTCCACCTCGGAGCGGTGAGCCAGCACAGCGCCGAGCTTCTGCTCAAGCCATGGCCCCACATCGACAGTTGCGGTGATCCACTCGTCCGGGACGCTGTACATCGCCCGGCCTTTCCTGACCAGGTGTTCTCCGAGCACCCGCGCGGCAGAGTGCGGGTGTGTGGCCAGGTAGAGGGCGCTCGGCTGCCAGGGAGCCCCGGCAGCCGGGTAGAGCTGGTCCAGTCCGGCCGCCTGGACGGCGAGCACGGTCACCCGATGAGTGTGCGCATGGTCAGGATGGCCGGTCAGCCCGCCATAGGCGTCATGAGTGACGACGACGTCCGGGCGGAACTCTCGGATATGCGTGACCAACCGCCGTACCGACTCGTCGAGCGGCGCGTCGCAGAACCGTACTCGGCCCGGGGCCGACAGCGGTGCGCGAGCATCGGCATAGCCGAGCATCCGTGGCTCGCCGGCGCCGAGGATGTGGAGCGCATCGGCCAACTCCTCGCCGCGGTGACTGTCCTCGGCCCAAGTCGCCGTGACGACGGCGGTTCGAGCGCCTGAGGCCGCATGGCGGGCGAGGACACCTCCCGCCGACAGGGACTCGTCGTCCGGGTGGGCGAAAACCGCGAGCAGGCTCGGTACAGGCATGGGCGATCACTTTCGGGTGCGGGAAATCCGGGTCATGGGTCCACGTGTGTTGTGCCGTCCAGGCTCAGCAAATCGTGGTTGGGGGATCAGGGTGAGCAGGTCCGGGGAATCCGCCGGGCAGGAGGTGGGGAACTCCAGGGCTCTGTCCGCAGTTCCGTGAATCCCCAGGTAAGGGGAGGGCCAGGGGAGGGAGTGGCAGATCGTTTCGGCGGCTGGGTGAGCGGGCGTTGGGGTCGCGTCGGGTCGTGGTCCGGCTCGCCGGCATCTGCTTCAGAACCTGTCCGCCGCGGTGGGGAGGATCTGTCACCAGCACGGTGACTGCCTGCGTGGACACGCCGGGCCGGAGAAGGAGCCGACCGTTCCGGAACCGGTCCCGATGGAACTGCCCGTGCCGGAACTGCCCCGCACTCAGATCATCCAGCGGACCCGTCACCGCTTCGGTGACATCCACGGCCTGGTGAAGAAGGGCTGGACGATCAGTGCCATCGCCCGGCGGCTGAACCTCGACCGCAAGACCGTGCGCCGTTTCCGCGACACCGACCTCGACGAACTGCCGGCTTCCGCCAGCGACCGCCGCCCCGGTCCGGGCCGACGTCCCCGGCCCACGCGACATCACCTCGTGGATCACGCGGCCCTGCGAGACCCTTACCAACAGCCAGGACAGGAGGCTGCCGGAGGTCCGGCTCGGCTGCCCGGACATCACCAGAGCCTGCGACCTCGCCCGCGCGTTCGCCGATCTGGTCCGTCACCGGCGTGGATACCTGCTGCTGGCCGCCGGAGTGGATCCGCCAAGCCGAACAGGACGCCCCGAAACCGATGCGGGGCTTCGCGGGCTCCCTCCGCCAGGAGCTCGACGCCGTCTCACCCAGCCATGAGGGACTGCGACTCACGCTCGTCTTACGGGACGGGCCCTATGGCAAATGCCGCCATCAGGGTGTCTGCCCTCAACAGCAGCTCAGGATCGGAAGTCCCCGTCACACGGACAGAAACCTCATCACCACCCACGGCCTTGGCGAGGTGCACATCGACGTGATGGTTCAAACCGACGAATGGATAGCTGTACCAGCGATCCAGGTGCTCATCATCGGTGGCCTCAAGGCCGAGTTCCACCGCCTGCCAGTCAGTACCGTCGAAGTCGTAGCCGACGTAATGCGCCAAAAGGAACAAAAAGGGCTGGACGTTCTCGTTCCAGATCCAGCCCCCTACCGCACGTTCCCCGTCGCTCACCGCCACCCGGCCAGAGTGCCACATGCGGCACGCTCACTCCGCGCCCTATGTCCGTTCACGGAACTGCGGACAGGACCAATTTCAGCGAGCCCCATCACGGCGGCTCCCGTGCTCGCGTTCTCCCGTCCGAAGCTGTGGTTCGCCTCCCGCCCGCGCGAGCGCCTTCGGGTCGTCTGTCCCGGCCGCCGCCCGTGAGCCGTACGGGCCATCACGTGCCGCCGTTCGATGGATGCGGCGGTCGGAGCTGATGCGGCTGTCGCGCGGCTGGGACACCTTCCTTGCGGGGGTGGCGGGGGATACGCCCCTGCCCGAAGAGGAACCCGGTGCTGTGCCTGAGGAGAGGCCCGGTGTTGTGCGGATTCGGATCCGCTTGCCCGTTGTTCACCTGTGTGGTTGCAGCGAAAGGCCCGTTATGCCGAAGCGACCGGTCGTAGTTTTCGACGTCAACGAGACGCTGCTCAACCTGGATGCGCTCCGCCCCACCTTTGACAGGATTTTCGACGACCCCGCCGCCATGCGCCTGTGGTTCGCCAACCTGATCACCTACTCAGAGGCGCTGACGCTCAGCGGGGTGTACGTTCCGTTCACCGACATCGGCGGCGCCGTGCTCCGGATGCTGGCCGCCACACGCGGGATCACGATCAGCGATGCCGACGGTGCCGAGCTCACAGACCGGTTCGCCGCCATGCCGCCCCATCCCGAAGTCCCGGCGGCCCTGCGCCGGCTCCGCGATCACGGCTTCCGGCTGTTCACGCTCACCGACAACACGCTGGAGATCTCCGGGCGGCAGCTGGAGCGGGCGGGTGTGATCGACCTCTTCGAGCGCCGCTTCAGTGTCGACGAGACCGTGCGACGCCACAAGCCGGCTCCGGAGGCCTACCAGTCAGTGGCCGCCGCACTTGAGGTCGAGCCTGGTGACATCTGCCTGATCGCGTGCCACGTCTGGGACACGATCGGCGCTGTGGCGGCCGGCTGGCAGGCCGCGCTCATCCTTCGCGAGGGCAACGCGCCGCTCGATGTCGGCCCGCAGCCGCACTACATCGGGCAGGACCTCGACGCGATCGCCGACCAACTCATCGAACGGCATGGCGCTCCCGGCCCGGACCGGGTGTGACAACGCCAACGCGATGAGCTGAGTTGCTGACGGGTGACGAGGAAGCCGGGCCGGTTCGAGTAAGGCTTCGTGGGTGTCGGCCCGCTACTCGCTGTTCCCGGCGGATGGGCAGGCGTCTGAAGCCGTGGAGCCGGGCGAAGGTCCGTCTCGTACGTCTACGCCTGTGTCTGCACCGGCCCGCCAGTGCGTGCGTATCGCTTCGTGGTGCGACAGAAGCGCTCATTCGGCGGCAATTTCTGCCCGTATGAAATCGATCGGCATCATGAAGACCGGAAGCCAGGGGTGGTCGGCGGTACCTGCTTCGGCCTTCTCCTCGGCGGCCGACTGACCGCTGCGGTTGCCGCAGGCGCGGCAGGTCTTGGGGCGAGTCGCACCAACGGCCACCTCACCCACCGAGACGGAGCGTCAACCCAGTTCGGCCGGGGACCGCGTCCACAGTCGCAGTCCAGGACGACGATCAAGTACGGCCAGCCGAGCATCATCTGATGCTTGGCCTCGCCGCGGCCGTAGGCCCGAGCAGGTGGTGTACGGGTCCGGAACCGTGCCGGCGTCCGGCCGCAGCCACCGCGAGAAGTCCACGGCCAGGACCAGCCGACCGTCCGCCGCCTATGGCACCGACAGCCCGGCCACGACGCGGCGCAGCCGGGCGGCATCGATCCGGCCCTGGTTCAGCCCACCATGGAGAGCTCCGTAACCGCGATGGTGTTCCGGCGCGGGCCAGGTCGACCAGCGACCGCACCGGCCCGTCAGTGCCCAGTCCGGCCGGCCCGCGGAACCCGCGCGTCGCTACGGGCGGTCGGGCAGCCGTAGAACTCAGTCCGGAACCGGGGTAGTACGGTCAGGGATTCAACGCGGACAGCGTCGTCCAGCACGCCCAACCTCGCGGGCCTTGGTGTCGATCAGGAGTGGTTCGCAGTGCGCCTGATCGCCGTCAGGGCGGCTCGGCTGTCGGGGGAACGTCAGGACTTCATCATGGCCAGGCCAGGCCATGACAGCGGTGAACAGTGCGCCGTCTCAGAGGCGGGCCATGTGCAACTCGCCGATGACCTCCAGACCGACTTGCGCTGCCAGCCAGGCAGCCCGGTGGGCTTCAATCTGTTTCACATGGACGTACACCGTGTGGTCCGTCGCGGGCTCCTCAAGGTAGAGGTCGCGGGCATTCACGCACACCGTCACGTAGGCACCTCTGGTGCCCCCGGGGCCGAGGCCGATCTCGGGCGCCGCAGGCCAACCGTCGAAATCCCAGCGCACCATGGCCGGAACGTCCCCTGCCGCGGCCAGGAAGCAATCCACTGCTTCCGGGTCCATGCACCACCTGCTCAGGAAGATCGGGAGCCACTCTGATGGAGAGTCACCGTTGTGTGAAGAGCCGTGTCGGTCGGTCCCGTAGGACCACCAGTCGGCGTCCGGCATCGCCCCGATCAACCGTTCCAGCTCATCGGTCCTTGAGACACGTGCTTCGAAGTCGACTTCGAGTTGCTCGGCATCAGCGAGATCGATCAGTTGCCGAGCGACTCGCAGTGCCTCCGCAAGGTCCGTCGTTCTCAGCACCGCTTGGGCGTACGAGTTGCTCATGACGAGCAGTCTGCCGAGTCACCCCGCTGATGGCGATCGAATAGCGCAGCCCCCGACTCGGCGCTGACCCTGCCGTGGCATGGCGTGACAGCATGCTGAGGTTGGTTCTCTGCGCCGGGCCGCTCATGCTTCTCAATTGACGCCCTCACCCGCGCGAGGGGGCGTGCCGTCAGCTTCCTTGCCCACGTCATCGCAGGCCACGTAATTCCTCACCGTGGGGATCTCCTCCGCACCGACCGCCGGGTCCGGCCCGCCACCGCGGCCTCCGGTGCGCGGGGGACCGGTCGCCCGGCGTGGTCGAGCAGGTGGCGGGCGAGCAGTCGGGCGGGCATGGGACATGGCATGCCCGCGCTGATCGGCGGTGGTGTCGGCGATGCGCCGCGGCTCGCCCGTAACCACCCGCACGCCTTCGGACCAGCCGTCCTCGAAAGCCTGCTCCACGCTGTGCGGGCTGCTGCTCTCGGCCCCCCAGGCAGGTATGCTCTGCGCGCCGGGGACTGCGTCGATCCGCGGTCACCGGTGGGTCCACTAATCGGTGGTCGGTCCTGGTGCTGTGCCGCGGGATGCGGGGATGCGTTTCTAGGTGAACATCCCGAACTTCGGCGACTTCGCCGATCCCAGCACCGTGGCGAAGGTGGCCACGGCAGTGGAACAGGCAGGGTGGGACGGGCTGTTCGTTTGGGATCATGTGCTGCATCGCAGGCACGGGGGAAGGCCCTTCGGGGACCCCCGGATGCTGCTGACTGCCGCCGCGCTGGCGACCTCCCGAATCGGGCTGGGCACTTCGGTCACCCCGGTCGCCCGGCGGCGTCCGCAGCAACTCGCCCGTCAGGTGGCGACCCTGGACGCCGTGAGCGGCGGCCGGGTCACCTTCGCCGCGGGGCTGGGCGGGCCCGTCGAGGACGAGTACGCGAGTTTGGGTGACACCACGGACCCGAAGGTGCTGGCCGAGCGGTTGGACGAAGGCCTGGACCTGCTGCGGCGTTACTGGTCGGGTGAGCCGGTGAACCACGATGGACGTCACTACCAGGTGCGGGACGTGACTTTGCTGCCCGCCACGGTGCAACGCCCCCGGCCGCCGGTCTGGGTCGCCGGTTTCTGGCCGAACCGCCCGCCGATGCGGCGGGGCG
>NZ_FMDK01000360.1 GCF_900091995.1 Streptomyces sp. MnatMP-M17 | reverse complement strand
CGCCGGGCCGCCGTCCGGCCCGCGGAACCGGCGGCCGTCGCGCTCTCCCCCACGGGGCGCGGCGGCCGTCCCGTTCGCGCCCAGGCCCTGTCTCGTGCTCCGGACACGGCCCGAGGCCTATCGTGTGCGGATGACCACGACATACGCGGCACTTCTGCGCGGAATCAATGTCAGCGGCCACAGACGCGTTCCGATGGCCGAACTGCGCGAGCTGCTCTCCGAACTGGGCCATCGCGACGTCCGTACGTATCTCCAGAGCGGCAACGCGGTCTTCACCAGCGACTCCGACGACGAGAGCGCCCTCGCCGCCGCTCTGGAGCGCGCCATCGAGCGGCGCTTCGGATTCACCGTGGACACTCTGGTGCGCGGCGCCGCCTATCTGCGGGCCGTCGCCGAGGAGTGCCCTTTTCCCGCGGCCACTCTTGAGGCCAAGCAGCTCCACGCCACCTACTTCTCCGGGCCGGTGGACGCCGAGCGGTTCGCCGGTGTCGACCGGGCCGCGTATCTCCCGGAGGACTTCCGGCTGGGCGACCGGGTGCTGTATCTGTACACACCGAACGGTCTCGGCCGCTCCAAGCTCGCCGAAGCGCTCGCCAGGCCGGGCCTGTTGAAGGGCGTCACGGCCACCAGCCGCAACTGGAACACCGTCGTCAAACTGGTGGAGCTGACCCGTGCCTGAGCGTACCTCCGCGATCTCGTCCGCCATCGAGGCCGAACTGCGTCTGCTCGATCCGGCGGTCCGCGCCTCCGCACACCTGCTCGCGGAACTGCTCCATCCCGACTTCAGGGAGTTCGGCGTCTCGGGCCGGGAGTGGGACCGCGGCTCGATCGTCGCCGCGCTCACCGTGAAGGGCGCGCCCGGGCCCCGGCCGATCACCACCTCCAAGATGCGAGGCGTCCAGCTCGCTCCCGGTGTGGTGCTGCTGACCTTCGACACGGAGTTCAACGGCCTGCGGGCCCACCGCAGTTCGGTATGGCGGCTGACCGAGAGCGGCTGGCTGCTCTACTTCCATCAGGGCACACCGTTCGACTGACACGGCGGTTACGCGCTACGCCCTACGCGGGCCGGGCCAGTCGTACAAGAGCGTTCGGGGCCGCCGCCCGCTCGTCGTAGCGGCGCAGCAGCAACCGCGCCAGCTCCGGGGCCGCGCCCAGGACTCCGGCCAGTACGTCGGCGCCGCCCTCGCGGGCACCGGCGGCGATACGGTCGGGAAGGAAGCCGGGAGCGATGACATACGGCGCCACGGCGATGTTGCGTACGCCCTCGGCCCGCAGCGCGCGCACCGCGTCCTCGGTACGCGGAAGCGAGGTGGAGGCGAACGCGGGCCGCACCGCGCACCAGCCGGTACGCCGCCACTCCCGCGCGATGCCGTTGATCACCGCGATCGCCTCCGGGTCCGAGGAGCCCGCCGAGGCCAGTACGATCCCGGTCGAGGCCCGGTCGGCGGGTCTGAGCCCGGCCTCGTACAGCCGCCGTTCCAGCGCGTCGGTCAGCAGCGGCGACGGGCCGAGCACCTCGGCCCGGCGGATACGCAGCCGTGGATGGCGTGCCGCCGCCTCGTGCAGCACCGCCGGGATATCGGCCTTGGCGTGGAAGGCGCGCGTCAGGAGCAGCGGCAGGACCACCACGTCCCGTACCCCCTCGCGCGCCAGCCGGTCCAGCAGCCGTGGCACGGCAGGAGCGTTGAAGTCCAGGAAGCCGGTCTCCACCCGCAGTCCGGGCCGCAGTGCCCGCAGCCGCGCGGTCAGGGCGTGCACGGTCGCGGCGTGCCGCGGATCACGGCTGCCATGCGCGACGACAAGCAGCACGGGCCGCGGCAGGGACCGAGGCCCGGACCGTGGCCCGGACGGCTGAACAGGGTGGTGGTGCATGGAAATCAGCTTTTCACGAGAAGACCGCGACGGCGCAGCACCCGCCGCTCCAGCGGACTGAAGATCAGCAGGTCGATGGCGATACCGACGATCAGGATGAGGAAGATGGCGAGGAACACCATGGGCATGCTGCCGACCGTACGGCCGTTCTCCAGCAACTGGCCGAGCCCTACGCCGAGATCGGGCGAGGACGCGATGATCTCCGCGGCCATCAGCGAGCGCCAGGAGAATGCCCAGCCCTGCTTCAGCCCGGCCAGATAGCCGGGCAGCGCCGCCGGCATCACGATGTGCCAGGTGCCGCGCAGCCCGGTCGCGCCGAGCGTGCGCCCGGCGCGCAGGAACAGCGGCGGCACCTGATCGACGCCGGAGACCAGACCGTTGGCGATCGACGGAACCGCGCCGAGCAGGATCACGGCGTACATCATCGAGTCGTTCAGCCCGAGCCAGATCACCGCGGGCGGTACCCAGGCCACCGAGGGCAGCGACTGGAGTCCGGACAGGATCGGGCCGATGGCCGCGCGGACGAACCGTACCCGGGCCACCAGCAGTCCGAGCGGAGTGCCGATCGCCAGGGACAGCAGGAAGCCCAGCAGACCGCGCGAGACACTGGTCCAGATATAGCCGAGCAGAGTGCCCTGGGCCCAGGCGTCCGCCACCTCGTCCCACACTGCCGACGGCGACGGCAGTTTGTAGTCGTCGGTGATCTTCGCCCAGACGAGGATCTGCCACACCACCAGCACCAGCGCCACGGCGATGACGGGCGGCAGGACCTTCTGCACGAGCGTCTGGCGCAGCGGCGCCCGTCCGGTCTGTACGGTGTCCAGCGCGTCGAGCCCGGCCTCCAGGCCCGCCAGATCGTGCTGGAGCGCCGCATCCGCCGAGTCCCCGGACGCCGTCCGGCCCTTCGGCGCCGCGTCGCCCGCCGCCGCGCCCTCCGGCGCCGAGTCCTTCGGCGCTGTCGTCTCAGTTCTGCCCATGGCGGCGGATCTCCCCACGCAGTTCTTCGGTGATCTCGACGGACAGCTCCGCGACCGCGGGGTCCTCGATACGGCGCGGCTGCGGGATGTCCACACGCCACTCATGGGCCACCCGGCCGGGCCGCGACGACAGCAGGACGACACGCTCGGCGAGCCGCACGGCCTCCCGTACGTTGTGCGTCACGAACAGCACCGACAGATTCGTCTCGCGCCAGATCCTGGTCAGCTCGTCGTGCAGCACATCCCGGGTGATGGCGTCCAGCGCTGCGAACGGCTCGTCCATCAGCAACAGTTGGCTGTCCTGGGCGAGCGCGCGCGCCAGCGCGACACGCTGCCGCATCCCGCCGGACAGCTCGTGCACCCGCTTGCCGTACGAGCCGTCGAGACGGACGAGGGAGAGCAGCCGCTCCGCCTCGCCTCGCCGCTCCTGCTTGGCCACTCCGCGCAGCCGCAGCGCCAGTTCGATGTTCTTGCCCGCGGTCAGCCACGGGAACAGCGCGTGCTCCTGGAACATCAGGGCGGGCCGCCCGCCGGGCGTCTCGATGGACCCGGCGGACGGACGGTCCAGTCCCGCGACCAGATTGAGCAGAGTGGACTTGCCGCATCCCGACGCTCCCAGGAGGGTGACGAACTCGCCGGGAGCGACATCGAGTGTGATGTCGTCCAGGACGAGCTGCTGCCCGGCGGGCGTCACGAAGGACTTCGAGACATGCGCGATACGGGCGGCGTGGTCCACCGCCGGGGTGCTGTCGGCGGCCTTGGCGAGAGCTGTCGCCATGGTCGTCACCTCCTGGGAACGGTGTGGGATCGGATACGCGATCGGGATCGGGGCCGGATACGGGATCGGGTACGAAGCCGTATCCGGTCGCGGTTACTTGACGCCGAGACCGGCGTCGGAGACCTCGGGCTCACCGGCGGCCGTGAGCACCTTGTTCAGTGGCCGCAGATCGTAGATACCGGCCAGATCGGGCTTCTCCAGCAGACCGGCCTTGACCGCGTGGTCGGCCTCCGCCTGGAGCGTGGCGGCCAGCGGGTCGTTGATGATCTCGATCGACTCCCACGCCGGGTCGAGCACCTCCGGCGGCAGCGCCTTGCCGGAGAGCGTCTTCAGCGCCTCGTTGGCGGACGCCTTGGCCTGGGCGTCATTGGCGTTGATCCACTCGTTCGTCTTCACCGAGGCACGGAGCACGGCCTCGACCACGTCCGGGTGATCGCCGAGGAACTTCTGCGACACGATGATGTTCGTGATCACGAACTTCTTGTCCGGCCACAGATCGGACTCGTTCAGCAGCTCCTTGGCGCCCTCGGCGACCAGCTTGGACGCGGTCGGCTCGGGCACCCACGCGCCGTCGATGGAGCCCGCCTTGTAGGCGTCCGGCGTGATTTTGTTGTCCGTACGGACGACGGACACATCGCCCTTGCCGGACTGGGCGTCGACCTTCCAGCCCTTCTCGGAGATCCAGTTGAGGAAGGCCACGTCCTGGGTATTGCCGAGCTGCGGCGTGGCGATCTTCTTGCCCTTGATGTCGTCCAGGGTCTTGATCTTCGCGGGATTGACCACGAGCTTCACACCGCCGGAGGCCGAACCGCCGATGATGCGCAGGCTCTTGCCGCCCGTCTGGGTGTAGCCGTTGATGGCGGGCGAGGGGCCGATGAAGCCGATGTCGATGCTGCCGGCGTTGAGGGCCTCGATCTCGGAGGGGCCCGCGTTGAAGGTGGAGGGCGCCACCTTCGTACCGCCCAGCTCCTTCTGGAAGAGCCCTTCCTGGATGCCGACCAGGGCCGTGGCATGGGTCAGGTTCGGGAAGTAGCCGATCTTCACCGTGTCGGCCGAGAGCGCCTTGCCCGTGGCGGCGGGAGCGGCCTTGTCGGAGGCCTTGTCCGAGTCGGAGCCGTAGCCGCAGGAGGCGAGTGTGACGGTGAGCAGCGGCAGTGCGGTGGCGACGGCGGCGAGACGGCGGCGCGCGAGGGAGCGGGAGGCTGGCACGGGAGGTTTTCCTCTCGTTGGCCGGTGCTCACGCCCTTCCGGAGTACGGGGGCGGGACCGGGAAGTCGACAGGTCTTCGGCGGTGCGGGGGGTTCGGGTGGTGCGGGAGATACGGGTACGGCGGGTGGGGGGTGCGGGCGCGCGAGCGGTGCGCGTACGTCATCACGCACATCGCGCCACCCCGCCCGTTCCCGCGCCGAGGGCGCCGCTGCCGACTCGGCCGCCCTCCTTCGCGAAGGTCGCGTACATGTCCATCACCATCAGAAGTCCCAGCCCTCGTCGTCGGAGGCCATGGCCGCGGCTGCGGCGGTCCCGGCGGGGCCCTCGGGGAA
>NZ_FMDK01000782.1 GCF_900091995.1 Streptomyces sp. MnatMP-M17 | reverse complement strand
CGCCGGCACGGTCCTGACGGCCGGCGCCGTGACCGACTCGGTGGCGGCGGGCGCGCGCTTCCTGGTAAGCCCTGGCTGGACGGACACGCTGCTGAACGCGATGCGGGACTCGGGAGTACCGTTCCTGCCCGGCGTCTCGACCGCCTCGGAGGTGGTGGCGCTGCTGGAACGCGAAGTGACCGGGATGAAGTTCTTCCCTGCCGAGGCCGCGGGCGGCACGGCCTATCTCGCCTCACTCGCCGGTCCGCTCCCGCAGGCCCGCTTCTGCCCGACGGGCGGGATCACGGCCGCCAAAGCGGCGTCGTATCTCGCCCTGCCGAACGTGGGCTGCGTCGGCGGTACGTGGATGCTCCCGCCGGACGCGCTCGCGTCGAAGGACTGGGCGCGGGTCGAGTCGCTGGCCCGCGAGGCCTCGGCGCTGCGCACGGCGGTCTGAGTCCGAGGTCCCGCGCTCCCTCTCCGCCTGCCCCTACTGCTCGTTGCCGGTTAGCGCAGATGCGACGTGTCGTTCAGCAGCCGCACCGACGCGTTGCCGTCCGCGTAGTACGCCACCGCCGACAGCGAGGCGGCCGACAGCTCCATCCGGAACAGCGACTCGGGCGGTGCGCCGAGCGCCAGTCTGATCAGCGTCTTCACCGGAGTGACATGGGTGACGAGCAGGACCGTACGCCCGTGGTACCGGTCGAGCAGCCGGTCGCGCGCCGCCCTGACCCGGCGGCCGACCGTTGCGAAGCTCTCGCCGCCGCCCGTCGGCGCGACGGCCGGTGAGGCGAGCCACGCGCTGAGATCGTCCGGGTAGCGCTCCCGTACCTCGGCGAAGCTCAGCCCTTCCCACGCGCCGAAGTCCGTCTCGCGCAGGCCCTCTTCGACCGTGACGTCCAGCCCGAGCCGGGTGGCCACGGTCTCCGCCGTCTCACGGCAGCGCCGGAGCGGCGAGGAGACGATGTCCTGGACGGTGCCGCGCGCGGCCAGCGCGGTGGCGACGGCCTCGGCCTGACGGCGGCCGATCGCGGAGAGTTCGGGATCGCTGCCGCCACTGCCCGAGAAGCGCTTCTCGGGCGTGAGAGCGGTCTCGCCGTGCCGCAGCAGGACGAAGGTGGCGGGAACACCGAGATCGGCGGAGGCGCCCCAGCCGACCGTCGGGGACTGGAGCTTGGCCGCAGCGGCACCGGAGATGCCCCCGGAAGTCTTCAGGTTCGCCGCCGTGAGCGGCTCATCGGCAGGCTCCTCGGGTGCCAGGGCCGCCGCC
>NZ_FMDK01000438.1 GCF_900091995.1 Streptomyces sp. MnatMP-M17 | reverse complement strand
GCGGGGCTGGGCAAGCCGGATCCGGCAGCCGCGGCCGCGCACACGGCCGCGATCGTCAAGCCGCTGCCGTACGCGCCGATGGCACGGGTGCGGATCCCGGCCATCAAGGTCGACACCCCAGTGGTGGACGTGGGCCTCGACGCGGACGGCTGGATCGCGGCGCCGCCGCCACGGGATCCCAATCTGGCCGGCTGGTACCAGAACGGCGTCGCACCGGGCCAGCGTGGCACCACTGTGGTCGTGGGGCATGTCGACAACCAGGCGGGGCCCGCCGTCTTCTTCGCGCTGGGCTCGCTGGAGAAGGGCCAGCGCATCGAGGTGACCCGGCTCGACGGCAGGACGGCCGTGTTCGTGATCTACGGCGTCGAGGTCTTCGCCAAGGACGACTTCCCGGGAGCCCGGGTCTACGGCGACACCGGCCATGCCGAGCTGCGGGTCATCACCTGCGGCGGCGGCTATTCGAAGGCCGGCGGCTATGCCGGCAATGTCGTGGTCTTCGCCCGGCTGGCCGAGACGCGCTGAGCCACGGAAAGACAGCCACGCCACGGAAAAAGCCACGGGAAAGACTTGGGCCGGCCGGCTCACTCGGGCCGGCCGGCCCTTCGGTGCGGACATCTCATCGGTGCGGTCGTCTCATCGAACCGTCCGGCTCATCGGTGCGGCACCGCGATGCGGTAGCCGTCCTTCAGCAGTCTGGGCAGATAAACACGGAGCGCCGCCACGCTCTGCGAGCGGTTGCCGCCCGCGTCGTGCGACAGGACCACGACGCCGGGCCCGGCGCCGTCCAGCACCCTGCTGACGATCTTCTCGGTGCCGGGCACATTCCAGTCGAGGGTGTCGACGGTCCAGGCGAGCGGCTCCATACCCAGCTCGGCGCCGATCTCGAAGGAGTGCTTGTTCCAGGCACCATAGGGCGCCCGGTACCAGAGCGGCGCGGTGCCGATGGTCTCCTCGATCAACTCGCTGGTCCGTCCCAGTTCCTTGCGGATACTGGACGGAGCGAGGCTCGGCACCAGCGGATGGTTCCAGGTGTGATTGCAGACGACATGCCCGTCGTCGGCGATCTCCCGCAGCAGATCGGGATAGTCCTCGACCATCCCGCCGCAGACGAAGAACATCGCGCGTACGTCGTAGGTCCTGAGCGTACGCAGGATGCCCGGTGTGTAGCGCGGGTCGGGCCCGTCGTCGAAGGTGAGCACCATGCTGCGGCCCAGCTCGGGCAGGGCCAGGATGGGGTTCTTGCGTACCGGAGGCGCGGCTCTGCGGTAGCCGAGCGGAGCGCTCTCGATCATGGGCTGGAGCCGATACGCGGAGGGCTTGAGCGGGGCGCTCGCCCTGGCTCCCGCCGCCTCCACCGCGTCCTTGGAGCCCGCCGGCGGCGCCGGGACCACGGAGGGACCGGGCGTCTGGGCCTGTCCTGCGGTGATCATCCGGGCGGCGAGGGCGGCGCCCAGACAGGCGGCGACCCGCAGGACGGCACGGCGCCCCGGAATCATCTGATCCTTTTTCATGACCAATGGCTCGCACGGCGGATGCTTTCCGTCACTCAGCAACACCCCAAAACCGGGCGAAAGCACCCGATGGGATGAGCACCGCTCCGGTCCCTGGCCCGCACGCCGACGGGACCGGAAGTGTCTCACGGATGGCCGACCGGGTGACAATCACGATCACCCGGCCGCTGCCGTAACGGCCGGCCCCTCGGCTCGTTGAGGGACACCGTTCATCGACGGTCCCCCGGGAGCCGATAGCCTGCGTATGTGACCCAGCAGCCCACCAGATTCGAACGCGGTACCGACGGCCCCAAGGTGATCGTCGTCGGTGTGGACGGATCGCAGTCCTCGTTCCGCGCGGCCTCGTACGCCGGCGGTCTCGCCCGGCGGCAGAACTCGCTGCTCGCCATCGTCTATGTACAGCCGGTGCTCGCGGCGGGCGCGGCCCTCGGCGCCCCGGTCGCGGACACGACCGGGGAGATCGCCGAAGGGCTGGTGAAGGAGGTCCGCGAGGCGATCGAGCGGGTCAAGGACGTCTGGGACGTCCGCTGGGAGTTCCATACGTTCCACGGGGACCCGTACAACGGACTGGTCACCGCGGCCGACGAGCTGAAGGCCGACGCCGTGGTGGTCGGCGCCTCCGAGTCGGCCGGGCACCGGATCATCGGCTCGGTGGCGGTACGGCTGGTCAAGGCGGGCCGCTGGCCGGTGACGGTCGTCCCGTAACCCGGGAGCCGATGACGCGCTCGCCTCTTGGTCCGAGGACCGATGACCGCCGCCCGCAATCCGGCCCCGGCCGACGCGTCCCACCGCCCCGTAGCCGCCGCCCGTAGCCCGCTCCGCGCCTTCCGGCGGGCATCGGGCTTGCCCGGGGTCCATGGCTTCCGCGCGGCCCTCAGCGGCCCATCGTGAGCCCGTCTGCCGCCGCGCCCCGGCTGAGGACCGCCTCGCTGATGTCCGACTGGATCTCCCGGTAGTCCTCCCGCCTCGGATCCCGCTGTACGGCCTCCGGCAGATGGACCACCCGCAGCGTGTCCAGATCCATCATCTGCGGGATGAACTCGGCCTTCTTCACCTGCCAGCGCTCTCCCTTCGCCGCGGGCGGCGCGAAGGTGAAGCGGCCGATCGAACCGTGGTTGCCCCGCCCGTCGAGTTCGCCGTCGTTGTTGGTCATCGTGCCGGCGACCTGGTCGCCCATCCCGTAGATGATCCAGGTGCCGTTGACCTTCTGGTACGGCTGCGGCACATGCGCATGCGTGCCGAGGATCAGATCAATGTCGGGCCGGCTTCCGCTGCGCGACGCGGTGAGCTTCTTGCCCAGTTCGAGCTGTTCCGCGTCGGGCTCGGTCTGCCACTCGGTGCCCCAGTGCAGACTCACCACGACGACATCGGCCCCGGCGCTCCGCGCGGCCCGCGCGTCGGCGATGATCTGGTCCTCGTCGAGGAGACCGACCGCCCACGGCTGGTCCTCGGGAAACGGATTGTCGTTGGTGCCGAAGGTGTACGCGAGCTGGGCGACCTTGGCGCCACCCGCCTTCATCAGGGCCGGGCGCATGGCCTCCGCGGCCGAGCGGGCCGAGCCCGCGTGTTTGACGCCCGCCTTGTCGAGGGCGTCGAGAGTGCGGCGTACACCGTCGGCTCCGTCGTCCAGGCTGTGGTTCGACGCGGTGGAGCAGGAGTCGTAACCGGTGTCCTTGAGGCCCTGGGCGATCTCCGGCGGCGACACGAAGGCCGGATAGCCGCTGTACGGGCCGCCCTCCTCGCCGTACACGGTCTCCATATGACAGATCGCCAGATCCGCGCCGGAGACGACGGGCTTGACGGCGGCGAACATCGGCGCGAAGTCGTAGCCGTCGTCCTCCGCGTCGGACTCTCCCTGGGCGATGACGGAGTCGTGCGGAAGAACATCGCCCGTGGCGACCAGGGTGAATCCGCCCTTCTTGGCGGCGCCGTCCGCCGTGGGCCCGTGGTGCGGCGGACGGTCGTGGGTGGCGGGCCGCCCGGGGCCCGCGCAGGCCGCCGCGGTTCCGAGGAGCACCACGGCGGCGGCCATCGCTCCTTGTCGCATGCGCTTGGTCATGAGCCGTACTCCGTCTTTCGGGGATATCGACGCAATGAATCCATATGGTCATATAAATGGATGTCAAGTAACCAAGCCGACAAGGCCGGAGAAAGGGACTGAACGCCTCCGCCGGACCGTTCATCGCACCACTCGTCGCAGTGAGCGACCGCTCGTCGCAGACCTCTGCGCTCCGTCTGTCCCCGGGCGCCGCCATGCGCTCGTATACGGCAGGCGGCAGCACCACCGCAGGACGGCGAACCCGACGGGAAAGGGCGTTCACGATGACCACCGCCACGGCCACGGAGACGACCGACGAGCGGGCGCTGAAGGAGCTTCAGCGCGCGCACGGCCCGGCCCTGATGAACTTTCTGCTGGGACTGACCTACGGCGACCGGCAGCGCGCCGAGGATCTGGCCCAGGAGACGCTGGTACGGGCCTGGCAGCATCCGGAGGCGTTCGAGGCGCCCTTCGACTCCATGCGGCCCTGGCTGTTCACCGTCGGCCGCAGGCTCGCCATTGACGCGCGCAGGTCCCGGATGGCGCGGCCCAGCGAGGTCAGCGACGGGATCCTCGCCGCCACGCCCGATCCGGAGGACCGCACGGAGAGCGCGGTCGCGGTGCTCGACGTACGGCAGGCCGTGAAGACGCTGAGCCGTGACCACCGCGAGGTCCTGGTGCAGATCTATTTCCGCGGACTGAGCGTCGCCGAGACCGCGCGGGCGCTGGGCATCCCGGAGGGCACGGTCAAGTCCCGTTCGTACTACGCGCTACGGGCGCTGAGCCGCTCCCTGCCCGGCTACAGCAGATCGTCCTCGTCGCAGAGCGCGAGCAGCGACGGCATACCGGCCACCTCCAGATAGGCCGTACCGCACAGCTCGCAGCCGGCGAGATGGTCCACGACCCGCCGGTCCTCCTCGGGCGCGAGCGCGCCGAGCACATGGGCGCCGAGCAGTGTGCGCACATGCGGACCGGCCGGAACGGGACGTGGCTCGGGATGCGGCTCCGGGCGTAACTCCGGGCATGACTCCGGGCTCGGCGCGGGACAGGAGCCGGGGCGCCGGCCCGGCGGCGGGCCGGAATCAGCCGTTCCGCTGTCGGAATCCACCGTTCCACCGCCGTCCTCGGCACCGTCGGCCACACCCGTCACAATCCGCTCCCGTCCGCCGTCCGATCCTGCCCTTCTGGCCACGCGAGGCGGCCTCCGCCGGTTCAATGCTCCCTGAAGCAGGCTTCGGGGGAAGGAAGGCGGAAAAGCGATGCGTCCGGAAAGTACCGAAGGGGTAGGTGGTGGCGGTCTGCTGGTGCCGATGGCTTGGATGTACGCCGAGTACATCGCCGACGAGCTGCTGCGCACCGGTGATCTGATGCCGCCCACGACGCTGGAGTACCGGGCCGGCCGGGACGCGCTGGCCCTGACCATTTTCCTCTCCGACGGCCCGGTGGGCGGTCGGCGGTTCCAAGGCGTCGTGGCGCGTATGGACGAGTGGCGCTCGCTCACGGCATACGGCACGAGCTGGCGCGACTGGGTCTGCACCCGGCTCGACCGGCTGGAGGCGGCGGCCTTCGAGTCCGGCTCCCGCAGCCGTGATCCGGATCTGGAGCTGGCGGGCGCGGCCTGGCGGTGGCTGGAGGAGACGGAGCTGCTGGCGGCCGATCTCGACGCCATGGGTCCGGCGGGCGGAGATCCGTTCTCGGCCGGAGAGGCCGAGACGGCCTCGGTGGCGCGGGAGTACGGAGCAGGCGGAGAGGAGGAGGGACCTCAGGTGTGGACGCCGGCCTGGCAGCTCGGGCTGCCGCTGGGACATCTGGCGATGCATCTGTTCTGATCGGGTCCGACCAGGCCTGACCGGGCCTCAGGTGCCGTGTACGCCCGCCCGGTACTTGGGTATCCGTACGGTGATCTTCGTTCCGGCATCCACTCCCGTCTCGATGACCAGCCCGTACTCGTCCCCGTAGACCTGGCGGAGCCGCTCGTCCACATTGAGCAGCCCGATTCCGGTGGACGCGCCGCCCTCGCCGCGCAGGATCCGGCGCAGCCGGTCCGGCTCCATACCGACGCCGTCGTCCTCGATCACCACCTCGGCCTCCGCTCCCGCGTCGAGCGCGCTGATGGTGATTCGGCTCCTGGTGACGGCTCCTTCGAGGCCGTGCTTGACCGCGTTCTCGACGAGCGGCTGAAGACAGAGGAACGGCATCGCGACGGGCAGGACCTCCGGGGCGACCTGGAGCGTCACCGAGAGCCGTTCGCCGAACCGGGCCCGTACGAGCGCCAAATACTGGTCGATCGAGTGCAGTTCGTCGGCGAGAGTGGTGAAGTCGCCGTGCCTGCGGAACGAGTAGCGGGTGAAGTCGGCGAACTCCAGGAGGAGTTCACGGGCCCGCCCCGGATCGGTACGGACGAACGAGGCGATGGCGGCCAGGGAGTTGAAGATGAAGTGCGGTGAGATCTGGGCCCGCAGCGCCTTGATCTCGGCCTCGATCAGCCGGGTGCGGGAGCGGTCCAGCTCGGCCAGTTCGAGCTGGACGGAGACCCAGCGCGCGACCTCCCCGGCCGCCCTGGCCAGCACCGCCGACTCCCGTGGCGCATAGGCGACCAGCGTGCCGAGCACCCGGTGGTCGACGGTGAGCGGAGCCGCCACCGCCCAGCGCAGCGGACAGTCGAGATCGCCGCAGCCGCTGGCGAAGGCCGTGTCACGGCCGCTGTCCAGCGGCGCCCGCACATGGTCCATCACATGTCGGCCGTGGTGTTCGCCCAGACCGTCCCAGACGAGGACCCGCTCCCGGTCGGTGAGGCAGAGCGCGTCGGTGCCGAGCAGGGAGCGGAGTCTGCGGGCGGCCTTGCGCGCGCTCTCCTCGGTGAGTCCGGCTCTGAGCGGCGGCGCGGCGAGCGAGGCGGTGTGCAGTGTCTCGAAGGTGGCGTGCTCCACGGGCGTGCCGACATCGCTGGTCCGCGCGGGCCGCGCGGTGCGCCGACCGAGGACGAAGCCGCCCGCGAGCAGCAGCGGACCGAGGACGATCAGTACGGCGAGGGCCGCGCCGCTCATCGGACACCTCCCGTACCACTCGTACCGCTGGTGCCGCTCGTACCACCGGTGCCGCTGATGCCGTCCAAGCCGCCCGGACCGCCCGGGCCGCCGCGCGCGCCAGGCATCAGGGCCTCCGGCAGATGGAATCGTGTCATGGCCGCGTTGGTGCCCGGCGGTATCCGGCCGCGTGTGGCCAGGGACACCAGGATCATCGCGAGGAAGCCGACCGGCACCGACCAGACGGCGGGCCAGGCGAGCAGCGCGTGCGGCCAGCCGGACCGTACGACGCCGCTGACCGTGATCACCGTGGCGGCGAACGCCAGCCCTCCGCCGAGCAGCAGTCCGGCGATCGCACCGGGCGGAGTGAGCCGGCGCCACCAGATGCCCAGCACCAGCAGCGGACAGAACGAGGACGCGGAGACCGCGAAGGCCATCCCTACGGAGTCCGCCACGGGCATCCCGCTGACCAGCAGCGAGCCGCCGAGCGGTACGGCCATGGCGAGCGGTGTGGCCAGTCTGAAGTGCCGTACACCACGCGACGGAAGGACATCCTGGGTGAGGACGCCCGCGACGGCCATGGTCAGCCCGGAGGCCGTGGACAGGAACGCGGCGAAGGCGCCGCCCGCCACGAGTGCGCCCAGCAGCGCTCCGCCGAGACCGCCGATCGCGCGCTCCGGCAGCAGCAGCACGGCGGCGTCGGCGTTCGCGCCGTGAGGCAGTTCGGCCACGTACAGCCTGCCCAGCGCGCCGTAGACGGGCGGCAGCAGATAGAACGCGCCGATCAGTGCCAGAACGAAGACCGTGGTGCGGCGGGCGGCCCGGCCGTTGGGGCTGGTGTAGAAGCGGACGACGACATGCGGCAGGCCCATCGTACCGAGGAAGGTCGCCACGATCAGTCCGTACGTCGCGTAGAGAGGATGGTCGGCGCGGTCCGCGACGGCGCTCGTCAGCCCGAGATCGACGTGCGGCCGGCCGTCGCCCTGCCAGGCCAGCAGCAGGAAGAGCGCCGGTACGAGCAGCGCGGTGAGCTTGAGCCAGTACTGGAACGCCTGGACGAAGGTGATGCTGCGCATTCCGCCCGCCGCGACCGCGACCACCACGACCAGCGCGACGAGCACTCCGCCGAGCCAGTCCGGTGCGCCGGTCAGAATCCTCAAGGTCAGCCCCGCGCCCTGGAGTTGAGGCACCAGATAGAGCCAGCCCGCGCCGACCACGAACACACTCACCAGCCTGCGCACCGCGCGTGATTCGAGCCGTCCCTCGGCGAAGTCGGGCAGTGTGTACGCGCCGGAGCGGCGCAGCGGCGCGGCCACGAAGACCAGCAGCACCAGATAGCCGGCGGTGTAGCCGACCGGATACCAGAGCATGTCGGGGCCGTGCAGCAGCACCAGGCCCGCGACACCGAGGAAGGAGGCGGCGGACAGGTACTCGCCGCTGATCGCGGCGGCGTTGAGCCCGGGGCCCACGGTGCGGGAGGCGACATAGAAGTCGGAGGTGGTACGGGAGATCCGCAGCCCGAAGCCGCCGACGAGGACGGTGGCGAGGACGACGACGGTGACGGCCGTCACCGTATAGCTCTGGCTCACGGAACGGGCCGGCCCTTCACCAGCCGGGCGAAATCACGCTCGTTGCGCTCCGCGCGCCGTACGTACCACCAGGCGAGCAGCGTGAGCAGCGGATAGGCGGCGAAACCCAGCACCACCCAGACCGCCGTCGCGTCCCGCAGCGCGGCGAAGGCCAGCGGCAATGTGCCGGCGACCAGCGCGAGCACGGCGAACGCGGAGAGCCCGGCCCGTAGTTGACTGCGCATCAGGGAGCGCACATAGGCGTCGCCGAGGGCGGTCTGCTCCTCGATCTCCGCCTGGGCGCGGTAGCGCGGCAGCGGCCGTACGCGCCGGGACTCGCCGGTGACGACCTCGCGCCGGGGCGCGGGCTGCCGGGACTCTCCCGTCATACGCGCTCCTCCCGTCGGGCCCGCGCCGGAACACCCTGTGCCGGAACCGCCCTGTGCCGGGCCCGGCCCTGTGCCCGGGCCCGGAGTGTACGCAGCCGGGCGATCCCTACGGAAGGGCCTGGTCAGCGCCCGCCCTGTCGCATCAGGAGATCGCGCAGGGCGCGGGCGTGGCGTCGGCTGACGGCCAGCTCCGCGCCCCCGACGCGTACGCTCATCGCGCCCGCGTCCAGCCGCAGTTCGTCGATCCGGGCCAGGGCGACCAGATGACGGCGGTGGATCCGGACGAAGCCGCGGGCCCGCCAGCGCTCCTCCAGCGTGGTGAGCGGGATCCGTACGAGATGGCTGCCGCTGTCGGTGTGCAGCCGGGCGTAGTCGCCCTGGGCCTCCGCGTAGACGATGTCGTCCACGGCGACGAAGCGGATCACGCCCCCGAGTTCCACAGGTATCTGGTCGGCGGCGGGCGCCTGTGCCGGACCGCGCTCCCCCACCAGCTCGGCGACCCGGCGCACGGCCTCGGCGAGCCGCTCCCTGCGCACCGGTTTGAGGACGTAGTCGACGGCCTTCAGATCGAAGGCCTGGACGGCGAAGCCCTCGTGCGCGGTGACGAAGACGATCAGCGGCGGCTCGGCGAAGCCCGCCAGCAGCTTGGCGACATCGAGCCCGGTCAGCCCGGCCATATGGATGTCGAGGAAGACCACGTCGACGGAGGCGGAGCCGTCGGGCCCCGCGTCGAGCGCGGCACCGATCCGGCGCAGCGCCTCGGTGGCGCTCGTGGCGCCCTCGGCACTGCGGATCCGCGGATCGGCCCTGAGCAGATAGAGAAGCTCTTCGAGCGCCGGTTCTTCGTCGTCCACGGCCAGTACGCGCAGCATGACGCCGGAGTGTAGGTCCTCGAACACACAATGGCTTCCCCGGCTTGAATGATTCGGCGCTCCGCTGCGTACCAGACACCATGCGGACCTTGGACCTCCATCGTGATGTCGGCGCCTACACGCTGGGCGTGCTCGACGCCGCGGACGCCTTCCGCTTCGAGGACCACCTGATGGAGTGTCCGCGGTGCGCCCTGCTGCTGGCCGACCTCGGCGGTGTGAAGGCGCAGCTCGACGAGTACGCGCGGCGGACGCCCGCCGAGGTGGCGCCGTTCGCCGCCGCGAGCCCGGAGCTG
>NZ_FMDK01000436.1 GCF_900091995.1 Streptomyces sp. MnatMP-M17 | reverse complement strand
CCTGCGGCGACGCCTGTCGTACGGAAGCCCTTCACCTGCTTGCCGACGGGCCGGCCGGAGCCGGCCCAGTCGGTGCGTACCCAGAGCAGTTCGTCCTCCCGGCGCTCACGCCGTCCCAGCCAGCCGGCCTTGAGCCACAGACCGGCGCCCGCGCCCGCCAGGGCGAGGCCGCCTGCGGCGGGCAGCGCCAGTGAAGCGGCCACGGCCGCGAGGAAAGCAGCGAGCAGCCACCAGCGGTGCGCACGCCGCCAGTTCCGGGCGGTCACCCGACGGTCCTGGAGATAGTCGTACCGGCCGGCCCGCTCGGCCCGTTCCGCCCACGCGCTGTATCTGCGTCGGCGTACGAGAGCGACGGCGGCGGCGCACACCACGAAGAGCGCCGCGCCCGTGTAGACACCGATCCTGCGACCGGTCAGTCCGGGAAACAGGATCCCGATCCCGGTGGCGAGCACCCCGAGCCACCACAGCGGGACCGCACCGGCCCGTACGATCACTGCCACCCGTGCCAGCGACTGCCCTCCGCGCCCCACTGTCCGCCTCCTCGTCCCGGTGAGTTTGGCGGGCAGATTAATGGCGTTCTCTGAACTTTTCCTGAGAACGGCACGATCCGTCGAACCGGCGGCGCACAAACCGCCCGGCTACCCGACTACCCGACCACTCAGCCGCTCGGCCGCCCGACCGCTCGGCTATTCGACGAACAGCCCTCGCGCCGCCGCCCGCGCGTCGAACTCCTCCAGCCGCGCCTGCGCCTCCGGCAGCCCGTCGCACATCGCCTCCAGCAGCATCCGTCCCAGCAGCATCGGCGCGCATGCCGTGTCGAAGGCCAGGCCGGTCCCGACGGCCGCCGGGATCAGCAGATCGCTGTGCTTGGCGACGGGCGCGAACGCGGAGTCGGCGACCGTCACCACCGTCAGCCCGGCCGACCGCGCGTACGCCAGCGTCTCCACGACCTCCTTCGGATGGCGCGGCAGCGCGAAGCAGAGCAGCGTGCTCGCGCCCGCCTGCCGGGCGGTGTCGATCCGGTCGGCGAGCATCGTGCCGCCCTCATCGAGCAGCCGTACGTCCGGATGGACCTTGGCCGCGAAGTAGGCGAAGCCGCGCGCCTGCGAGGAGGCGGCGCGCAGACCGAGCACCGGCAGCGGACGGGACGCGGCGAGCAGCCTGCCCGCGCGTTCGACCGGCTCCGGGTCGGCGAGCAGCTCAGCGAGCTGCCGCAGATTCTCGATCTCGCCGCGTACGGCCTGCTGGTACTCGTTGAGGCTGGTCCCGCCCTCCGCGGGAGCGCCGGGCGCGACCTCGCGCAGATGCCGGCGCAGCGCCGGATAACCGTCGAAGCCGAGCGCGACCGCGAAGCGGGTGACGGACGGCTGGCTGACTCCGGCCAGTTCGGCCAGTTCGACGCTGGAGAGGAACGGCGCGTCCCCGGCCCGGCGCACCATGTTGTGCGCGATGCGCCGCTGGGTGGGGGTCAGCCGGTGGCCCTCGAAGAGCCGCTGGAGTCGGGCGGCAGGGCTGTCGCTCATGCGATCCCCCTTGTCTGATCTGTGAGATCTGTCAGATCGTTACGCGTGCGGGTGGTGGCAGTGGTGACCGAAGCGGCCTGGACAGGATCGGCGGCGGCCAGCTCCGTGAAGCGGTCGAGCAGCGCGGCGGCTGCCGTCACATCATCGGTCAGCGGACGGTCGCCGGCCTCCTCGTCGAGTACGGTCTCGGCCAGCTCGAAGGCCCGCCCGACCGGGAGTCCGGGCTCGGGACGCAGTCCGCGCTGGCGCAGTGCCCGTACGGCGGCGACGAGTTCACAGCCGACGACCAGGCGGTACGCGCTCCCCGCGCGCAGCGTCTGACGCGCCGCCAGCGAGGCGAAACTGGCCTGCTCCTCCACGCCCCGGGACAGTACCGCGTGGCCCAGCGAGGCGGGCGCCGAGTAGGCCCGCAGATCACCGAGGGCGGCTCCGGCGGCGTACTCCAGGATCATCACACCGGAGCTGGCGGGCTCGCCGTCGGCGAGGAAGGGCCGCAGCCGGGTGAACGCGGGCTCGTTGAGCGCGGAGAGCCGGGAGGTGGACAGCCGCGCCGTCTGCACCAGCGAGAGCCTGAAGTGGTCCAGCGCGAGGGCGAGTTGGGCGAGATAGAAACCGCCGTGGTGATAGGCGGCGGGCACTGGATCGGCCTCCGTGCCCGGGCTGATCAGCGGATTCTCGGCGGCGGCGTTGATCTCGACGGCGAGCGTGTTCTCCAGCGCGTCGGCGGCGTCGCGCGCCGGGCCGTGGATCTGCGGGACACAGCGGAAACCGTACGGATCCTGGATCCGGCCGAGCGGCGGACCGGGCCGTTCCGGAGCGCCGAGGAAGCGCCGCATATCGGCGGCGACTGCGTACGAGCCCGGGTGCCGGCGCGCGGCGTGCACGGGCTCCGCGTACGCCTCGTACGAGCCGTCGACGGCCAGCAGGGAGAGCGCGGCCACCAGTTCGGTGGCGGCGACGAGCCGGCGCAACTCGTCCAGGGCGAGCGCGGACTGACCGAGCGTCAGGGCATTGCTGCTGATCAGGGCGAGGGCGTCGTTGTTGTCGAGAGCCTGGGGCTCGGGGACGTGGCCGCCACGCTCGCCGCCGCCCTTCCCTGCACCCTCCCCGCCGCCCTTCCCGGCACCCTCCCCGCCGCCCTCTCCTGCGCCCTCCCCAAAGTGTTCCCAGGCGTGTTCCCAAGGATGTTCCCCGGCGAGGGCGAGGCCCAGCTGCGCGAGGGCCGCGATATCGCCCGTACCGACCGAACCGTATTCATTGACGACGGGATACGCACCGGACTCCAGCGCCTCGCAGAGCGCGGTGACGACGGTCGGGCGCAGTCCCGCGCCGCCGGCGAGCAGCTGGTTGGCGCGCACGGCGAGCATGGCGCGGACCTGACGGGCGGGCAGCGGATCACCGATGGCGCCGGCATGGCTGCGCAGCAGCCGCAGCCCGTGGTCGGCGGCGGCCTCGGTGGGCACGGCCTCGGTGCGGTTGGCGCCGACGCCGGTGGAGCGTCCGTACACCCGGCCCGAGCCCGCGAGTTCACGGGCGAGATGCCAGCTCTGCTCGACGCGCTTCATCGCCTCGGTCCCGGGTACGGGACGTGCGGCGCCGTCCGCCAGCCGGACGACATCGGCGACCGGGAGGCTCTGTCCGTCCAGAACGACGAGGGAGGTACCTGCCGGGGCCGGTGCATGCCCACCCGCCGGGTCCACCATGTGGGACGACATCATGCGCGAACGCCTCCATTCCAGACGTTACGTCTCACCCTGCGACCATCCGTAACCAGTGATTTACGCCAGGGCATTGACAATCTATTCAGCCACCAAGAACTCTGCATGACTATATGCAAGCCGGGCAAGGGACGACTGATGATCAGATTCGACGCGGTGAACAAACGCTTCCCCAACGGCACCACGGCGGTCCACGACCTCACTCTGGAGATGCCGGAGGGCGGTGTCACCGTCCTGGTCGGCTCCTCCGGATGCGGTAAGACCACCACGCTCCGCATGATCAACCGGATGGTCGAGCCGACCTCGGGCACCATCCGGCTGGGCGGCAAGGACGTCCTGGAGCAGGACGCCGCCGAGCTGCGGCGCGGTATCGGCTATGTCATCCAGCAGTCCGGGCTCTTCCCGCACCGTACGGTCCTCGACAACATCGCGACCGTGCCGCTGCTGCTGGGCTGGGGCCGGCGGAAGGCCCGTACGCGGGCGGCGGAGCTGCTGGAGACCGTCGGGCTGACGGCGGAGGCGGGCAAGCGCTATCCGCACCAGCTCTCCGGCGGCCAGCAGCAGCGGGTCGGAGTGGCCAGGGCGCTGGCGGCGGATCCGCCGGTGCTGCTGATGGACGAGCCGTTCGGCGCCGTCGACCCGGTGGTGCGGACGCAGCTCCAGGACGAGCTGCTCCGTCTCCAGAAGGATCTGAACAAAACCATCGTCTTTGTCACGCACGACATCGACGAGGCGGTACGGCTCGGCGACCGGATCGCCGTCTTCCGTACGGGCGGCCATCTCGTGCAGTGCGCGGCGCCGGCGGAGCTGCTGGCGCGCCCGGCGGACGGATTCGTCGCCGGCTTCCTCGGCGCGGAGCGCGAGCTGAAGCTGCTGTCGCTGACGACGCTCGCGGAGGTGCCGGTGGAGCGGGCGCAGGTGGTACGGGAGGGCGAGCCGGCGTCGCGGGCGGACGGCGGGCCGTATCTGGTGGTGTCGGCGAGGAACGAACCGCTGGGCTGGCTCGATCCGGAGCCGGGCACCGCCGACGTGCTGGCGCCCGTACGACCGCTGCGCGACACGGACTCGCTGCTCGCGGCGCTGAACGAGTCGATCGCGTCGCCGACGGGCCTGATAGTCCGGGTCGACGCCGAGGGCGTGCTGACGGGAGTCACCGCACGGGAGACGATTTACGAGCACGCGGGCCGCAGACACAAGGAGGCGGCGCGGGCGGCCCGGAAAGCCGGAGCCCGGGAAACCGGGCCCCAGAAAGCAGAAGCCCGGGAAGCAGACTCGCAGACGGGCACGGGCGCTACGGCCCCGAACTCGCCGATACCGAGCCCCGCAGCACCGGCCGGGACCGGGCCGAAGAGCAGCGCGCCCAAGACCTCGGGCGGAGCCCTATGACCATCGAATGGGCATGGATCTCCGACCACGCGGGCGATCTCACCACCCTCACGCTCTCCCATCTCCAGGCCGCGCTCACCGCCGTACTCCTCGGTCTGCTGATCTCCCTCCCTCTCGCGGTACTCGCCCACCGTGTCCGACCGCTGCGCGGCTTCCTCCTCGGGCTCTCCAACGTCCTGTTCACGATCCCGTCCATCGCGGTCTTCGTCCTGCTGCTGCCCGTCTCCGGGCTGACCAGGACCACCACCGTCATCGGTCTGACGATCTACACGCTCGTCGTGCTGCTGCGGAACACGGTCGAAGGGCTCGACTCCGTACCCGCCAAGGCCCGTGAGGCCGCCGTCGCCATGGGCACACGCCCGCTGCGTACGCTCCTCACCGTCGAACTGCCGCTCGCGCTGCCCGTGATCATGGCCGGTGTACGGATCGCCACCGTCATGTCGATCTCACTCGTCAGTGTCGCCACGTACATCGGTGACGGCGGCCTCGGCCAGCTCTTCACCGACGGCTTCCAGCGCGACTTCCCCACGCCGGTGGCGGCGGGCATCGTGCTGACTCTGCTGCTCGCGCTGGTCGCGGACGCGCTGCTGGTGGCCGTGCAGTACGTCCTCACACCCTGGACGAGGGATCGGCACCGGCAGCCCGGGCAAAGGCAACAGCGCCAGGCGCGCGGAAGGGCCTGACACACCATGTACGAACTCTTCGAGGACCTGGGCTCCTGGCTGGTCTCGGGCGAGCAGTGGACGGGGGCCGACGGCATCGGCCACCGGCTCGCCGAACACCTCCAGTACTCCCTGCTCGCGACCCTGATCGCCGCCGTGATCGCGCTGCCGCTGGGACTGCTGATCGGGCATACGGGCCGGGGCGCGTTCGTCGCCATCAATCTCGCCTCGTTCGGCCGGGCGCTGCCCACGGTCGGTCTGGTCGTCCTGGTCTTCCTGGCGAGCGGTCTCTCCATGACGCCGGTGTATGTGGCGCTGGTCGCGCTCGCCGTGCCGGCCATCGTGACCAATACGTACGCGGGGATGACCGCCGTCGATCCGGAGGTGAAGGACGCGGCCCGAGGTCAGGGCATGCGCGGCCACCAGGTGCTGTTCCAGGTCGAGATCCCGCTGGCGCTCCCGCTGATCATGACGGGGCTGCGGCTCGCGCTGATCCAGGTGGTGGCCACGGCGACCATCGCCGCGTACGTGAGCTTCGGCGGACTCGGCCGGTATGTCTTCGACGGTCTGGCCCAGCGCGATCTCGTCCAGGTGTTGGGCGGCGCGGTGCTGGTGGCGGTCGTCGCCGTCGTCCTCGATCTGGCGCTGTCCGGACTCCAGCGCGTTCTGTTCCGCCGTCGCACCGCCGCCTAGGGAGACAACTCCGATGACCTCACCGAAGACCTCACCGAAGACCTCACCGCAGACCCGCAGGACCGTACTGGCGGGCCTGCTCGCCGGAGCCTCCGTACCCGTACTGGCCGCGTGCAGCACCGGCATCACCTCCCTGGACGGCCAGGGCACCGGCGGCGCGGGAGGCGGCTCCAGCCCGGGCGGCATCACGATCGGCACGGCCAACTTCACCGAGAACCAGATCCTCGGCCATCTCTACGCGGCCGTACTCGAAGCCGTGGGCGTGAAGACGACCGTCCGTGCCAACCTCGGCACACGCGAGATCCTGATACCGGCCCTCAAGGGCGGCGACATCGATCTGCTCCCGGAGTACCAGGGCGCGCTGCTCCACTACCTCGACGCGAAGGCCACCGCCACGGAGGAGGGCGAGATGCAGAACGCCCTCGCCATCGCCCTCCCGGCGGGCCTCCAGGTGCTCCCGTACGGCCAGGCCGAGGACTCGGACGCCTTCGCCGTCACGCGCGAGACCGCCGAGAAGTACGGCCTCACGACGCTGGCGGACCTGAAGAAGCAGAACGGCAAGCTGGTCATCGGCGCCGCGCCCGAGGTGAAGAAGCGGGTGGTCGGCGTCATCGGGCTCAAGGAGGTGTACGGGGTGGAGTTCAAGGAGTTCAAGTCGCTGGACTCCTCGGGCCCACTGGTCAAGGGAGCCCTGAAGAAGGGCGACGTGGACGTCGCGAACCTCTTCACCACGGACACGGACATCGCCGCCGAGGGCTGGGTGGTCCTCACCGACCCCAAGAACCTCGTCCCCGGCCAGCACATCGTCCCCCTGATCGCCGACCGCAAGGCCGACTCAACGGTTCGCAAGGCCCTGGCCCGCCTCGGCAACACCCTCACCACGGAGGCCCTCACCGAACTCAACCGCCAGGTCGACAAGGACAAGAAGGACCCGGACGACGTGGCCCACACCTGGGCCACCACCCAGGGCCTGACCAAGACGAGAAAATGACGGGTCAGGCGAGTGCGGATCGCGCCGGGCTGGTGCGGGCCCGAGGTGAAGTGGGGGGTTAGCCCCAATGACCCCCGGGCGGGGGTGTTCGTACCGTGGCGGGCATGGAAGCCCGCGACCCTGAGCTGAAGAAGGAACTCGACGCGACCCTCCGGGCGCGTCATGAGCTGGGGGCGGAGTATGAGCCCGCGCTCGTCGAGTCGTTCCTGGAGAAGATCGAACAGCGCCTGGACGGCACGGTCGACCGCCGTGTCCGGCGTGAGATGGCCGAGCGGCAGATGGCCGCCGCCCGGGGTGCTGGTAAGCCCGGCAATGGCGAGGGCTTCGGCGAACGCTTCGGTTTCGGCGTCATCTCGCTGATCCTGGCGATCCCGCTGTCCGCTATCGCCGCGGTGAACGCGGATATCGAGGGCCTGGTCGTCTGCTGGCTCGGGATATTCGGTGTCAACGCGGTCCATGCCTCGCGCGGCCGGCCCTGGATACTCGGCAGGCGCCGCCGCTCTTCCGACTGGGAAGAGTGAGCCCGAGGAGTGAGCACGAAGAGTGAGCACAAGGAGTGGCGCAAAAGATAGTCGCGGGGACCGCCGCACCCCCGTTACCGGGGGGCGGGACGACGGCGGTCCCCGCGAGGGACACGGTCCGGGTCAGGGCCGGTGTGCGTGTCCTTGGCGTCCATGGAGGTCCGGGAGCCGCTCCGGAGGTCCTTGACGCCGACAACCACTACTGTGCAGGAGGCGTGTTAAGCGGGTGCTGCGTGGACGTGTCGCGCTCGTACCACTTTCGCGGATAGGCGCCACCGCCCATTGAACCGCCCGCTACACAACCGTCGAGATCAGGCCTTCGACAGATACGCCAGCAGATCCTGCCTGCTCACCACACCTGTCGGCTTGCCTTCCACCAGCACGATCGCCGCGTCGGCACCGTCGGAACCGCTCAGCGCGGCCATCAGATCGGCCACCGGTTCGCCCGAGCCGACCTGCGGCAGCGGCGACGACATGTGTTTCTCCAGCGAGTCGCCGAGCGAGGCCCGCTGAGTGAAGAGCGCGTCCAGCAGTTCCCGCTCCACCACCGAACCGATGACCTCCGCGGCCATCACATCCGGATGCCCGGCGCCCGGCTTCACGATCGGCATCTGCGAGACGCCGTACTCCCGCAGCACCTCGATCGCCTCGCCGACCGTCTCCTCCGGGTGCATATGGACGAGCGTCGGGATCGCGCCCGCCTTGTGCCGCAGGACATCGCCGACGGTCACCGCGCCGCCGCCCTGGTCCAGGAAGCCGTAGTCGTTCATCCACTCGTCGTTGAAGATCTTGCTGAGATAGCCGCGACCGCTGTCCGGCAGCAGGACGACCACGACATCGTCGGGCCCGAGCCCCTCGGCCACCCTCAGCGCGGCCACGACCGCCATCCCGCAGGAGCCGCCGACGAGCAGGCCCTCCTCCTTGGCCAGCCGCCGCGTCATCTGGAAGGAGTCCTTGTCGGACACGGCGACGATCTCGTCCGTCACCGTACGGTCGTACGCGGTCGGCCAGAAGTCCTCGCCGACGCCCTCGACCAGATACGGCCGGCCCGAACCGCCCGAGTAGACCGATCCCTCCGGGTCGGCGCCCACGATCCGTACGCGCCCGTCGCTGACCTCCTTGAGGTAGCGGCCGGTGCCGCTGATGGTGCCGCCCGTACCGACGCCCGCCACGAAGTGGGTGATCCGTCCGTCCGTCTGCTTCCACAGTTCGGGACCGGTCGTCTCGTAGTGCGAGCGCGGATTGTTCGGGTTGCTGTACTGGTCCGGTTTCCAGGCGCCCGGCGTCTCACGCACCAGCCGGTCGGAGACGTTGTAGTACGAGTCCGGGTGCTCGGGATCGACGGCCGTCGGGCAGACGACGACCTCGGCGCCGTACGCGCGCAGCACATTGATCTTGTCCGTGGAGACCTTGTCCGGGCAGACGAAGACACACTTGTAGCCCTTCCGCTGGGCCACGATGGCGAGACCGACACCGGTGTTGCCGCTCGTCGGCTCGACGATCGTGCCGCCGGGCCGCAGCTCGCCGCTCTCCTCGGCGGCTTCGATCATGCGCAGGGCGATCCGGTCCTTGACCGAACCGCCGGGGTTGAAATATTCGACCTTCGCCAGGACTGTCGCCTGGATCCCTGCGGTCACGCTGTGCAGCTTCAGCAGGGGGGTATTGCCAACCAGACTGATCATCGAGTCGTGGAATTGCACCGTTGTCTCCGGGGTCTCCGTGATGGTCCGGCCAGGGTATGCGTACGCACGCGAGATTGGGCCATGGTCCTTACGGGGCAGTTAGCTGGTGTACGTACCCATACTCGTGCGTACGGCTGCGTACGCGCGCGCGTACGGCGGCCCGTGCGTACGGCCAGAGGGAGGTGGCTCGGACTGTGTCGAGGGCGAGAGTGGCACGGCGGATCGCCGCGGGCGCGGCCTACGGCGGCGGGAGCATCGGCCTGCTGGGAGCGGCCGGCGTCGGAGTGGTACTGGCGGAACTGCAACTGGCGAAGCGGTCGGTGGGTGGCGGAGCGGCACCGGTGCCGCCGAGCGGCGACGGCTGGTACGGACTGGCGTACGGGCAGGGTCACGGGCACGGGCACGGGCACGGACGCCACGGACATGGGCACGCGCACGGACACGGGCACGCCGAGCCGCTGCGGATGGGCATGCTCGGCGACTCCACGGCGGCGGGCCAGGGCGTACGGCGGGCGGGACAGACTCCGGGAGCGCTGCTCGCCTCGGGGCTCTCGGCGGTCGCGGAGCGGCCCGTGGAGCTGCGGAATGTGGCGCTGCCCGGCGCCCAGTCGGACGATCTGGACCGCCAGGTGACCCAGCTTCTCTCGGACCCTGCGCGCGTCCCGGACGTCTGCGTGATCATCGTCGGCGCGAACGATGTGACACACCGGATGCCGGCCACCCGTTCGGTGCGGTATCTCGCGGCGGCGGTACGGCGGCTGCGTACGGCCGGCGCGGAGGTGGTCGTCGGGACCTGCCCGGATCTCGGCACGATCGAGCCGGTGTACCAGCCGCTGCGCTGGCTGGCCCGCCGCGTGAGCCGCCAGCTCGCCGCGGCGCAGACGATCGTGGCGGTCGAGCAGGGCGGCCGTACGGTCTCGCTGGGCGATCTGCTGGGCCCGGAGTTCGCCGCGAATCCGCGGGAGCTGTTCGGCCCGGACAACTACCACCCGTCGGCGGAGGGCTACGCGACCGCGGCGATGGCGGTCCTGCCCACGCTCTGCGCGGTGCTGGACCTCTGGCCGGAGACGGACCACCTGGACGCGTCCCGCGACGAGGACATGCTCCCGGTGGCGAAGGCGGCCTCGGCGGCGGCGTCCCGGGCGGGTACGGAGGTCACGGCGGCCCGCGCTCCCTGGGCTTTGCTGAAACACCGCAGACGCCGCCACCTCCCGGCACAGACGGAAGCGACCCCGACGGAACCGAGCCAGGTGCCTCGGGAGGTATGACCCGAAGGTGTGACCCGCCACCCACTGAGCAAGCGCTTAGAAAAGAGGTCCTCGTCACACGGCCGGTCGGGTGACCTCGACGCTACGTAGCGGTAACTTCCACCTCAGCCCTGCCTTCTCTCCTCCTGGAGCCGTGATGCCCGAAGCCGTGATCGTCTCTGCCGCCCGTTCGCCCATCGGGCGGGCCTTCAAGGGATCGCTCAAGGAAGTGCGGCCCGACGACCTGACGGCCACGATCATCGAGGCCGCGCTCGCCAAGATCCCCGAGCTGGATCCGCGCGACATCGACGATCTGATGCTCGGCTGCGGGCTGCCCGGTGGCGAGCAGGGCCACAATCTGGGCCGGATCGTCGCCGTACAGCTCGGTATGGACCATCTCCCGGGCTGCACGATCACCCGTTACTGCTCCTCGTCCCTCCAGACCTCACGGATGGCGCTGCACGCCATCAAGGCGGGCGAGGGCGACGTGTTCATCTCGGCCGGTGTCGAGATGGTCTCGCGTCAGGTCAACGGCTCCTCGGACGGGATGCCCGGCACTCACAACCCGTTCTTCGCGGACGCCGAGGCCCGTACCTCCTCCGTCGCGCAGAGCGAGGGCGCGCAGTGGCACGACCCGCGCGAGGACGGTCTGGTCCCGGACGCCTACATCGCGATGGGTCAGACCGCGGAGAATCTGGCCCGGTTCAAGGGCATCACCCGTCAGGAGATGGACGAGTTCGGCGTACGGTCGCAGAACCTCGCCGAGGAAGCCCTCAAGAACGGCTTCTGGGAGCGCGAGATCACGCCCGTGACGGTCCCTGACGGCACGGTGGTGGCTAAGGACGACGGACCGCGCGCCGGAGTCACGCTGGAGGGCGTACAGGGCCTCAAGCCCGTCTTCCGGCCCGACGGTCTGGTCACGGCCGGCAACTGCTGCCCGCTCAACGACGGCGCCGCCGCGCTCGTGATCATGTCCGACACCAAGGCGCGTGAGCTGGGCCTGACGCCGCTGGCCCGGATCGTCTCCACCGGAGTCACCGCGCTGTCGCCGGAGATCATGGGATACGGCCCGGTCGAGGCGTCCCGGCAGGCGCTCTCGCGCGCCGGGCTGACCATCGGTGACATCGATCTGGTCGAGATCAACGAGGCCTTCGCGGCCCAGGTGATCCCGTCCTACCGCGACCTGGACATCCCACTGGAGAAGCTGAACGTCAACGGCGGCGCCATCGCCGTCGGCCATCCGTTCGGCATGACCGGCGCCCGGATCACCGGCACACTGATCAACAGCCTCCAGTTCCACGACAAGCAGTTCGGTCTGGAGACCATGTGCGTGGGCGGCGGCCAGGGCATGGCCATGGTGATCGAGCGACTGAGCTGAGGCGCCCGAGCCGAGCCACCGCCGGCGGCGCGCGACCTGTCCGAAATGCGGAGACTCGTCGCGCAGCGTAGCCGGACAGTCCGGAATCGCATAGAAGAACCCCACCGATCCCCAGTCGTGACTGAATCTCCCCCAGGATGTGACCTAGTCCCGGGGGAGATTCGTTTGTCCAGGTCAGGGCGCCAATGGGAGTAAACCTAAGGCCCAAAGACCTGTCCATTTCGTGACGTAATGCACTGACGGACGGATCCCGCCCACGACAAGCTGAGGTAGGAAGTCGGGGGTATCGATCGGAACGGGAGTAGTCAGTGAGCGCCATGTCTCTTGCCCTGCTGCTGACCACAGCCGCCGCCACAGCTGTGGGCGTCGCTGCCCTGCACGCCACTCATGGACTGCGCAGGCAGGTCAGCGCCCTGCGTGGCGAACTGGCCGCGGCGAACCCGGGCGGTCCCACCGCCGCCGTACCGCAGGCCAGAAGCGCCGACCGGACCG
>NZ_FMDK01000432.1 GCF_900091995.1 Streptomyces sp. MnatMP-M17 | reverse complement strand
TCGCGGGCCGCCGCCGCGTCGGCCTCTTGCCTCGCCCGCTGGGCCGCGCCGTTGCGCGACAGCTCGTCCAGAGCCCGCGCCGCGCTGAGATACGCCGCCGCGATGGACGTACCGCCCGCCGCCGGCAGGGCCTTGGGCGCGACCGCCGCCTCGATGGCGAGCTGACGCCGGCCTTCCAGCGCGGTGGCGCGTTCGGTCTCCGCCGTGGCGTACCGGCGCAGCAGCGCCGCGTGCTCACCGCGCAGCTTGGCCAGCTCGACCCGCTTGGAGCGCAGCTTGGCCTCCAGCTTGAGACGCAGCTCGCGCGCCTCCTCGACATCGGCCTCCAGCTCGGCCGTGCGCTCCTCGGTCCGCCACTGGTCGCTCTCCCGCGCGCGCGTCAGCTCGGCGACCCGGCGGCCGGCGGAGCGGTCCCAGCCGCGCATCAGGACCGCGCCGCTGACGGCCGCGGCGGCTGTGGCCACAACCAGACCGCGAAGCACCACGGGCTCTGTGAAGAACCAGGTGCCCGCGGCGCAGAGAACCGCGGCTCCGGCGACCGCCGACGGCGGCAGAAGCTTGTGGAGAGGTGGGGAATGGCGGTGGCGTCCACGTGGCATGGCCTGAAATTTACCGTGTGCGGAGACGGATTGGGGGGCCGGTCGAACAATCGGCCCAACCGCGTTTACGCGGAGGGCCGATCCCTTTCCCCTCTTTCCTCTACAGAACTCCGTTTTGCCTGCCGTCACTTACCTCCCGGCGGCCTCGCGACCGCCGTTCCGCGGCTACTTCTTGACCAGACCTTTGGACTCCAGATACTCCTTGGCGACATCCTCCGGCTTCGCGCGCTCGGCATCGACCTTGAGGTTCAACTGCGCGAGATCGTCGGTCGTCAGCGCGGCGGTCAGCTTGCTCAGGACATCGGCTATCTCCTGTGAACCAGCGTCCTTGGCATTGACCACCGGCAGTACGTTGTCGGCGTTCTGGAGCTTCTTGTCGTCCTCCAGCACGACCAGTCCGAAACTGTCGAGCGTGCCGTCGGTGGTGGAGCTGAGAACCACCTGGTCCACACCGTCCTTGACGGCCTGCTTGGACTGCGGAGTGCCGACGCCCTTGGGATCGATCCCGGCGACATCGATGCCGTACGTCTTCTTCAGGCCCGGCGCGCAGAACGGCCGCACCTCGCACTCGTCGCCCGCCGCGATCTTCACTTTGATCTTGGACTTTCCAAGATCGGAAAGAGTCTTGAGGCTGTTCTTCTCGGCGAATTCCTTGGTGACCGCGAAGGCATTCTGGTCGACGGCCTGGCCGACCGGCAGCACCTTCAGTCCGAGCGGCTCGGCGAGCTTCTCCAGCTCGGCGACGGTGGCGTCCGCGTCGCTGGAGGCGAGCGGCTTCGCCAGGGCCGCGTCGGCGCCGTTCACCTTGGCGTTGAGGAATTCCGTGATCGTCGCCGCGTATTCCGGAACGACGTCGATCTCGCCCTTCTCCAGGGACGGTTCGTACAGCTCACGGTTCTTCACCGTGGTCACGGAGGTCGAGTAGCCGGCATCGCCCAGGATCTGGGCGTACAGCTCCGCCAGCACCTTGGACTCCGTGAAGGCCGCCGCGCCGATGACGAGCGAGCCCTTCTTCCCGGAGCCGGAGCCGGCATCGGCCGTGGAGCCGGAGCCCGCCTTGTCGTTCTCCAGGCTGTCGCCGCCGCATGCGGCGAGCGATGTGGTCAGAGCCACCGCTCCCAGTACCGCACCCGCGATGCGCGAGGTCTTGCTCATGAGGTTCACCATTCTCCAAGAAGCCTTGAGGTCGGTCGTCACGCGGTCGTGCGGGACGGAGTCCTGTCGCCGGAGGATCGGGACGGTCCGGCGGGCCCGGAAGGTCCGGCCGGTCCTGAGGGTCCGGTGGCGACGGACGGAGCCGGGTCGATCACCCGGTCCAGTGCCACCAGCACGCCTTCGACAAGCAGCGCGAGCAGCGCGACGAGGAGCGCGCCCGCGACCACCTGCGGGGTGTTGTACGTGTTGAAACCGGCGGTGATGATCCGGCCGAGCCCGCCCTGACCGACCATCGCCGCGATGGTGGCGGTGGCCACCACCTGGACGGAGGCGGACCGCAGCCCGGTCATGATCAGCGGGTACGCGAGCGGCAGCTCCACCCGGGCGAAGAGCTGACGCCCGGACATCCCCATCCCCCGGGCGGCCTCGACAACCGCGCTGTCCACCTCCCGCATCCCGACATAGGCGTTGGTCAGCAGCGGCGGCACGGCGAAGAGCACCAGGGCGATGACCGTGGGCACCGAGCCCGCGTTGCGCAGCGGCGAGACCATGAACAGGGCGAGCACGGCGAAGACGGGAATCGCCCGGCCCACATTGGAGATATTGATCGCGAGCGCGCCGCCCTTGCCGATATGCCCGAGATACAGCGCCAGAGGCAGGGCTATCGCACAGGCCAGCGCCAGCGAGACGCCGCTGACATAGATGTGCTCCCCCAGCCGGTGCCACACACCGCTGTCGCCCTCCCAGTTGGCGCCGGTCGTCAGCCAGCTCCAGGCGTCTCCGAGAACACCCATGGTCAGCCCACCGCCTTGGCCGGCGAGCCGCCCGCATCGGCCGTGCGCGCCGGGCGCACCGTACGTATTCGGGTCCAGGGCGTCAGCAGCCGCTGCGCGCCGAGCAGCAGCAGATCGGCCACCACCGCCAGCAGCACACAGAGCACGGACGCCGTCAGCACCTGAGCCTTGAAGAAGCTCGGCAGCGCGTCCTCGATCAGATTGCCCAGACCGCCTCTGCCGACGATCGAACCGACCGTGGTCAGCGCGATCGTCGACACCGTGGCTATCCGGAGACCGGCCATCAGCGCGGGCAGCGCCAGCGGCAGCTCGACCTCCCAGAGCATCCGCCCAGGGCCGTATCCCATCCCGCGGGCCGCCTCCCGTGCCTCTTCGGGCACCGAATCCAGCCCCGCCATGATGTTCCGCACGAGAATGGTCAGTGAATAGAGCACCAGCCCGGTGATCACCAGACCGGCGGAGAGCCCGAAGACCGGAAGCAGCAGCGAGAACATCGCCAGCGAGGGAATCGTGTAGAGCAGAGTCGTCAGTCCCAGCACCGGTCCGGCGAAAGAGGGCCTGCTCCGCGCGAGCAGTGCCAGAGGAAAGGCCACCAGCAGTCCGATCACGACGGAAACAGCGGTGATCCACACATGCTGGACCGTGGCATCGATCAGCTCCTGACTGCGGGAGCGGAGATATTCCCCACAGATCCAGTCGTTCGCCGCCAGGCAGCTCTGCGTCTTCAAGCGTTCCACCTCCCCCGTCTGTCCGGCCTTGTCTGCTCGGCCCTGTCCATCCGAACGTATGGCTGGTTCCTACTGTCTGGCGACCCTATCCCCGACCACTGACATTCGCGGAAGCTCGCCACATTCCAGCAACATGGCCTTCACACAACACGCCGCACAATGGGGAACCATGATCCGATTCGAGCATGTCACCAAGCGGTACGCGGACGGCACCACCGCCGTCGACGACCTCTCCTTCGAGGTCTCCCAGGGCGAACTGATCACGCTCGTCGGACCTTCGGGCTGTGGCAAGACCACCACCATGAAAATGGTCAACCGGCTCATCGAACCGACCGAGGGACGGATATTCCTCGACGGGGACGACATATCAGCCATCGACCCGGTCCAGCTCAGGCGGCGTATCGGCTATGTCATCCAGCAGGTCGGCCTCTTCCCGCACAAGACGGTCCTGGAGAACACCGCGACCGTTCCGCATCTCCTCGGCTGGCAGCGCGCCAAGGGCCGCCGCCGCGCCGCCGAACTCCTCGATCTGGTCGGCCTCGATCCGTCCGTCTACGGCGACCGCTACCCGGAGCAGCTCTCCGGCGGCCAGCGCCAGCGCGTCGGTGTGGCCCGCGCCCTGGCCGCCGATCCGCCCGTCCTGCTGATGGACGAGCCGTTCGGCGCGGTCGATCCCGTCGTACGCGACCATCTCCAGAGCGAGTTCCTCAGGCTCCAGGCGGCCGTCCGCAAGACTGTGCTGTTCGTCACGCACGACATCGAGGAGGCCGTCCGTCTCGGCGACCGTATCGCCGTCTACGGACAGGGCAGGATCGAACAGTTCGACGCGCCTGCCGCCGTGCTCGGCACTCCCGCCACGCCGTATGTCGCGGACTTCGTCGGCGCCGACCGCGGTCTCAAGCGGCTCTCCGTCACGCCCATCGAGGAAGGCGATCTGGAGCAGCCGCCCGTCCTCCATCTCGACGATCCGCTCCGGCGTGCCGCGGCGAAGCTCGCCGAGGAGGGCGCGCGCTGGGCCGTCGTCCTGGACTCGAACGACAATCTGCATGGCTGGATCTCCACCGACCGGACCGGCTCGTCGGCGAGCGGGACCGTACGGGAACACGCCCGCCGGATGGACGCGTGGCTGCCGCTCGGCGCCTCGCTCAAGCAGGCGTTCGCCACGATGCTCCAGCACGACGCCGGATGGATCGCGGTCATCGACAAGGAGGAGACGGGACGTTTCCTCGGTGTCCTCACACCCGCGCGGCTGCACGAGGCGCTGCGCCGCTCCATCGACGCGGACGCGCAGGACATCCCCCGTACCGAGGTGGAGCTGGAGACGATCAGCCTCAGTCGGCGCTGAGCCGGCCGCTCATCCACTCCAGCGCCGACGGGATCTCCCTGCGCCAGGTGTTGAAGTTGTGCGCGCCGCTGTCGAGGATGATCGACGACACCTGCGCGGGCGGTCTGACCTTGCTGATGAACTCCCGGGTTGCCCGGAGATTGCGCTCGCCCTTCCGGGAACTGGTGACGAGCAGGGACGAGTTGCCCTGCGGGAGATGCTCCAGGCTCCAGAGCAGATCGGCCCGGTTCCTCAGCCGCTGGTCGCCGTGGAAGAGATCACCGGTGGTCGGATCCTCCGCCGCCTTGTAGTCCGCGGAGAGTCCCGCGCCCACCGAGTACCGCTCCGGATGGTGCAGAGCGATCTTCAGCGCGCAGTAGCCGCCAGTGGAGTTGCCGATGATGCCCCAGTTGCGCGGCTCGCTCTTGACGCGGTACGTCCGTGACACCGCCAGCGGCAGATCCCTGGCGAAGAAGGTCTCGGTCTGCGGACCGCCCGGCACATCCACGCATTCGGTGTCCCTCGGCGGCGCCACGGTGGGCCGCAGCATCACCAGGACCATCGGCTGCATCTTGTTCTTCCTGGCCAGCTCCCAGGCGGTCCTCGGATAGTTCAGTCCTTTGATCAGATTCTCCGCGACCCCGGGATAGCCGGTGAGCACCACCGTGGCCGGGAAGGACAGCCGCGAGAAGTGATGCTGGAAGTACTCGGGCGGCAGATAGACATACGCGGTGCTGTCGATCCCGGATCTCGGGCCGCCGATGGCGATCTTCTGGATCTGGCCGGCCACCGTGGGCTGCTTGCTGCCCGGCACGGGCGAGCGCTGGGTGTCCATCACGGTGATGTTCTTGCCGTTGCCCGCCCGGCCGACGACCGCTCCCAGCTCCTGCTCCTGGCCGAAGAGGTCCCGCCAGGAGCCGTAGAAGAGGAAGTACTGGTTCGCCACCAGTCCGACGGCCATGAAGAGCGTCACCTGAGTGGCGAACAGCAGACCCACACGGCCGAACACGGCACGCGGAGTACGCGCCGACAGCCGCGGCCACAGCCAGACCGTGGCGAAGAACAGCAGCACGGCCAGCAGGACGGCCAGGGCGAGGACTTTACGGCTGGTAAGACCCATGTCCACCGAGCTTTCTCCCGTGAGATTTTCCCGAACGCGGAGGAACCCTCCTCCCGAAAGCTCCGTCCTAGAGGGCGCGAAATGTCCGATGCCGCACAGAAGAGGCGGACACGGACACCACACTCTCTCGCGGAGCCACGGGAAGCGATGTCTGTGACGCTAGATGGGGACAAATCGGAATCGGCTCCGACTCGGCCGCGGCACACCCCGGCGATACCCGCCGATCGGCTGACGGGCCGTCCGCTCCACGACGCACCACGCCTGTTCCAGCGCGTACCACGGCTGTTCCGCCGTGCGCCACGGCTGTTCCGAGGCCCGCGTCCCGAGTCCGTTCCCGCGCATGTCGGCACGGCCTGCGCGTTCATCGGTCTCGTCGACATCGCCGCCGGAGTCTTCCCCCGCTTCCGCCACAGCAGGATGCACAGCTTCGCGGAGGTGCTCCCAGGAGCCCTCGGCCCGTTCGCCGCCGCGCTCTCCCTGAGCGTCGGCGTCCTTCTGCTGCTGCTCGCCCATGGCCTCAAACGGCGTAAGCGACGCGCCTGGCGGGCCGCCGTCGTGCTGCTGCCCGCGGGCGCCGTCTCCCAGTTCGGCTACCGGCACTCGCTCGTCGGCGCCCTGCTCCCGATCGTCCTGTTCACTCTTCTGCTGCGGCACCGAGGAGAGTTCGCGGCCCTGCCCGATCCGCGCAGCCGCTGGACGGCCCTGGCGAACTTCATCCTGATGGGTGCCGGCTCCATCGGCCTCGGACTGATCATCGTCAGTGCCCATCCGCACCGGACCCTGGGCAGTCCCGGTCTGACGGACCGCCTCGAACATGTGCTGTACGGCCTGTTCGGCATGCAGGGCCCCGTCGACTACACCGGCAGCGTCGACTGGACCGTCGGCTACTCGCTCGGCGCACTCGGCCTGCTCACCGCGCTCACCACCGGCTACTTCGCCTTCCGCCCGGAACATCCGGCCGCGCGTCTGACCGAGGAGGACGAAGAGCGGCTGCGCGCCCTGCTCGCGCGCCACGGCCACCGCGACTCCCTCGGCCATTTCGCGCTCCGCCGCGACAAGGGCGTCGTCTTCTCGCCCAGCGGCAAGGCCGCCGTCTGCTACCGCGTGGTCTCCGGAGTGATGCTCGCCAGCGGCGATCCCATCGGCGATGTCGAGGCCTGGCCGGGCGCCATCGAACGCTTCATGGACGAGGCCAAGGCCCACTCCTGGACGCCCGCGGTCATGGGATGCAGCGAGACCGGCGGCGAGGTCTGGACGCGGGAGACCGGACTCGACGCGCTGGAGCTGGGCGACGAGGCGGTGGTGGACGTACCGGATTTCTCCCTGCGCGGACGCGCCATGCGGAACGTACGCCAGATGGTCAAGCGCATCGAGCGCGTCGGCTACGAAACGCGGGTACGGCGCGTCCGTGATCTCTCCGAAGCGGAGCTGGCCCGGATCCGCGGCGCCGCCGACGACTGGCGCGGCACCGACACCGAGCGCGGCTTCTCCATGGCCCTCGGCCGGATCGGCGACCCGGCCGACGGCGACTCGGTGATCGCCACCGCGCACCGGCCGTACGGTCCCGACGCGCTCGCGCCAGGACCGTACGGCGATCTCCGGGCCGTCCTGCACTTCGTGCCCTGGGGTACGGACGGCATGTCCCTCGATCTGATGCGCCGCGACCGCACCGCCGACCCGGGCATGAACGAACTGCTGATCGTCGCCGCGCTGCGGGCCGCACCAGGACTGGGGGTGGCGCGCGTCTCCCTCAACTTCGCCATGTTCCGCTCGGCGCTCGCCCGCGGCGAGCGGCTCGGCGCGGGACCGGTGCTGCGCGGCTGGCGCGGTCTGCTCGTCTTTCTCTCCCGCTGGTTCCAGATCGAGTCGCTGTACCGCTTCAACGCTAAGTTCCAGCCGCGCTGGGAGCCTCGGTATGTCGTCTTCCGCTCCACCGGCGAGCTGCCCAGGATCGGCTTCGCCGCGATGCGGGCGGAAGGCTTTGTGACGATCGCCCTGCCACGCCATCTGCGCCATCTGAACCGCGACCGCCGCCGCCCGTGCGCCCACACCACTCCCGTCTGAACCTTCGCCCGGACCTTCGCCGCCCGAGCCTCCCGGGCCGGGGCCCGGGAAGATCCGCCGGGCACCCCCTAAGGGCTGTCCCGTAATCGCTGGTGGGTCAGCGCGCGGCGTCAGATGGAGGGGGTGCCTCCCGTGCCGTTCAGGCTACGGGGGAGCATCGCAAGG
>NZ_FMDK01000423.1 GCF_900091995.1 Streptomyces sp. MnatMP-M17 | reverse complement strand
CCAGCCCGGCGGCCCCGCCGTACAGACCGGGCGGCAGGGACTCCCAGGGCTGACCGAGCGTCAGTTCGGTCAATTCAAGGGCGCGTTGTGTATGGCCGAGCCGGTTCAGTGTCCAGGCGAGGCCGGCCAGACCGTCGTAGAAACCGAGCGGTGTGCCCGAGGCCGGTTCCTTCGTTCTCAGCAGCAGCCACTCCTCCGCCGGAACGCACCGGCCCGCGCCGCTCTCCTCCAGCGCGTACAGCACGCCGGCCGTTCCGTGGCCGAAGGACAGACCGCCGCCCGCCGTGGCGAACTGGGCGATGTCACCGGGGAAGAAGCGGTCCTCGCGGTCGGGCGACGCCGAGGCGAGGATCGCGTTCACCATGGAGTCCCGGCTCCGTGGCCAGTCGGCGGGCTCGGCCGGCAGATAGGGGCCCATGGCGCGGCTCTCGCCCGCCATGGGCCCCTCGACGGGGCCGTCTCCCGCGGCCCATGGACCGGCGGCCGTCTTCCGGTCGCCCACGGGATCGCGGAGCAACTCGGCGACGGCCTCGTCGAGGAACGCGCGCTCGACCGGGAACTGCCGCGCCACGATCTCGGCGAGATGCGCGGCCTTGGCGCGGTCGACGGTGAACAGACTGGTCAGCGGTATGAACAGAGCCAGCCGCAGACAGGCCAGGGCATAGCGGTCGACATCCAAGCCACGCCGGTCGGACGGTGCGACAAAGGCCGGATTGGCCACTGTCTGGCGTCCGTTGACCTCAACGGGCGCCGCGGCCTCGAAGTCGAGCAGCACCACGGACGACTCGTCCTCGGAGACCATGATGTTGAACAGATGCAGATCGTTGAAGACCACACCGCGCCCGTGTACCGCCTCGACTGCCTCCTCCACCAGCCGGTGGATCCTCAGTGCCCAGTCGGTGTACTCGGCGAGGCGGGCCGCGTCCGGATCGGTGTCGATCAGCGGATGCCGCCGGGCGAAGAATGTGTTGAGCGGTCTGCCCTCGATGTACTGGAGCACCAGGAAGTGATGGCCGCCCAGAGTGAAGCTGTCCAGCACCTCCGGTGTGCAGTCCAGTCCCGACAGCCGTTCCAGGGCGTCCTGTTCACGCCTGAGCCGGGTGACGGCGTCGGCGCCGTCGGCGGCCAGCCCGGCGTACGGCCGGGCCTCCTTGAGGACGACCTTCTCGCCGCTCCTGCTGTCGCGTGCGGCATAGACTCCGCCGCCGTTGGAGAAGTGCAGCGCCCGCTCGATCGTATAAGGCAGGTCCGCGACGGACACGGCGTTGCGCGCTTCGAGATGCGGACGCAGAAAGGACGGCGGAGTGATCCACTCGGGAATGCGGAAGGCCGGTTCCCGCAGATCCGGTACGAGCCGTCCCTCCGCGTTCTCGACGGCCGGGCGGAGTTCGCCGTCGGCGTCGTAGCAGTTCCGCTGGGTGAAGCTGCCGTAGCGGAGATGGACAGGGCCTTGGCCCCAGCGCAGATCGCTGAGGATGTACGGTCCCGGCTCGCCCGCCAGCAGGGCGTCCAGTTCAGCGGCGACGATCCCGCACCGCCGGTCGTCGGCCGGATACACGGTGATGAACTTCCCGCTCGCGCCGCGGTCCGCGTACTTGGCGTTGCGGGTGTGCAGCAGATAGCGGCTCGGCACGAACTTGAAGGCGATGTCGCGCGGTACGCAGTACCTCATGACGCGGTCCAGGACCGATTCGGCGTTGTCCGGACACGCCGACACATGGATCTTCCAGCCCTGGGCCGGCAGCTGGCAGTCGACCGGACGCCAGGCCAGCCAGTC
>NZ_FMDK01001157.1 GCF_900091995.1 Streptomyces sp. MnatMP-M17 | reverse complement strand
CGCTCGTGCCGCGCGGAACTGCGCGGCACGAGCGGCCTGTATGCGAGGCAGGATCAGAACTCCCGCGGTGCTGGAACAGCGGGGTGTGGCCGGACTGGCGCCGACTGCGTCTGAGTACGGCCGTCCCGCTCGTGCGGAGTGGGAAAGATCGGCAGCAGAAGTGAGGGCGCTCACCGCTTGGGGCCGCCGCTGCTGCTGCCCTTGCTCCCGCCCCCGGTGCTGCGCTGGTTGACTTCCTTGAGCTTCTCGCTGACCTTCTTCTTCTCTTCCTCGGTCATCGGTCCGGCGCGCATCAGCAGTCCCCCTTGCACAGCCAGCGCCCGCACAGGACGCACGCGTCGTCGGCGGCGAGGGCGGCGCGGACCGTACGAGCCGCGTGGATGGGGATGGCGAGATACCGGGTGACGGCCCTTCGGGGCCGTGCGATCATCAAAAGTCGCACAGGGTGGTTCCTTCCACGAGTCCTGTGTGGTGCGACCCGGGTGGCCCCCCGGGTCGCTGGTGTCCTGCGACACCCCGCGGTCGCCGGACCCCGCCCGAGGGCAGAGTCCGGCGGCCACGGCGCATGCAGGGCAGCAGGGCAATCAGGCTGTTGAGCGGCCACGTCCGCGGGCGGCGCGACGCTTCAGCGAGCGTCGCTCGCTCTCAGACAGGCCGCCCCAGACGCCGTCGTTCTGCCCGGCTTCCAGAGCCCACTGGAGGCACTGCTCCATGACCGGGCAGCGGCGGCACACGGCCTTCGCTTCCTCGATCTGCAGGGCCGCGGGGCCGGTGTTGCCGATGGGGAAGAACAACTCGGGGTCCTCTTCGCGGCAGACCGCGTTGTGACGCCAGTCCATGCCGCTCACTTCCCCGCGCGGACGCGGCGCAGGGCCTCTTCGATGATCGGGTCATCGGGGGTGTCGTCGTTCCGTGCGATGCTGAAGGTGTTCAACTGGGCCTCCGTAACAGGTCCGTTCGATCAGCCCCCGGTGGCACCCGGGGGCTGTCGTGTTTCTGGTCGGCTGTCGTACGAGCAGCCACGGCCGCCCCCACCAGGGAGACAAGGTGGGGGCGGCCGTGGTCGATCGGGCGAAGGCCGTCAGCGGGTTCGGTACAGACGCGGGTCAAGGTGATCCCGGGCGATGGCGGTCATACGGGCGGCGAGCTGGCGGCTCGCGCCGCAGGGGACGCCGCTCTTGCACGCGGTGCAGCAGCCGCGGTGCTCATGGAAAGCGGTGCGCAGCTGCCCGTAGATCGGGGTGGCCGGGGCCGCGACAATCTGGGTGGTACGGCGGATCCGCCGACGCAGCTCGATGACGCTGGCGCAGCGGCCGGCGCGGCAGCGGGGGCAGTCGCCCTGGAGGTGTTCGGCGAGCTGCTCGCGCAGCGGGCGGGTGGCGGCGGGCATCTGGACCGGCGCGGGCGCCGCTTGAGGGCGGGGCTTGCGGATCGGGCGGGTGGTACGGCGGGGGGGGGGCGGGGGGTC
>NZ_FMDK01000422.1 GCF_900091995.1 Streptomyces sp. MnatMP-M17 | reverse complement strand
TGGGCGCCGTCGTCGCGGGCGGTGCTCCGGCCGGCGCGGCGGCGCAGCCGAACTGCGCCCTCCCGAAGAACGCGGCGCTCTGCGCCCAGCCCGGCGACCTGCTCGATGTGACGCTGGACCAGCTCCGTCCCACGCAGCCCTCCGTGGGCTTCGACCAGATCTACTACAAGCTCGGCCGCTACAGCAGCCCCAAGGACGAGCAGAACGGCGACTTCAACAAGCGCTTCGACGACTGGTGCGAGACCAACGGCCAGGAGGAGGCGGCCACCGTCGAGCCCGGCGCCCGGCTCTCCGACCCGTCGAGCTTCACCTGCACCGTCCCGCTCGGCGAGGAGACCGACGAGACGCGCGCCGCGATGAAGACGGTCGTCATCGGTCCCGGCGGTCAGCTCTATCTCACCGACGGACACCACACGCTGACGTCCTTCCTGGAGACGCCCGACGGCGGCCCCAGGACGCCTATCAGGCTGCTGGTCACCGGAAATCTGAGCAAGCTCTCCACGGCCGACTTCTGGCGCACCATGCAGGAGAAGAAGTGGGTCTGGCTGCGCGACGAGAACAACCGGCCCATCACCACGGACCAGCTCCCGCGCCGCCTCGGTCTGGCCGGCTTCCACGACGACCGCTACCGCGGCCTCGTCTACTTCACACGTGACATCGGCTACCGGGCTCCGGACGGCGCGGCCGAGTATCTGGAGTTCCTCTGGGGCACCTGGCTGCGTGACCGCGTCGACCTCGGCACGTACGACCTCGGCAGCTCCGCCTCGTATCTGGCGGCCGTCCGCAGCGCCTCCGAGACCATGTCGAAGACGCCCGGTGACACCGTCATCGCCGACGGCCGCACGGCCGACGAGCTCGGGCGGATGGCCGAGTGGAACGACGGCAAGAAGCCGACCGGCGGTGAGTTCGGAAAGCTCAGCGCGCCGATCTCGGACGCGAAGCCCGGCAAGCTGGCGTACGCGCTCGACTTCCGGAGCCGGATCCCGGCCGCGCCCGTCTGTACGAACACACTGACCGGCGTCCATACCGGGCCGCTGGTCATCTCCTCCGGTGTCACCTGCCTCGACGGCGCCCGGCTCACCGGGCCGGTCGTGGTCCGCGCGGGCGCCGGTCTGGTGGCGAAGGGCGCGGACATCACCGGGCCGGTGCAGGCGGCCGGCGCGCGTGTCGTCGAGCTGTGCGGTATATCGCTGACCGGTCCGCTCTCCGTGGTGAACACGAAGGAGCGGCTGACGCTCACGGGCCCGGGCTGCACGCCGAACACACTGAACGGCCCGGTACAGCTCGTCGGCAACCCGTCGTAGAGCACACCGCGCACACCGCGCCGTCGTAACGCACGGTATTGGCCGGGCCGCCTCCGCGCGGCCCGGCTACACTCGACGCCATGTTCGCGCACTACTACTTCCTGTGATTCCGGACCTGCTCCTCCAGGTCCCCCGGAATCCAGCCCTGTCCCCGCCACCGGATCCACCGGACACCAGGTGCGCGGGCGTCAGGGCGTGTCCTCACAGGAAGAAGCATGCGCGAGCGCGCCCAATTGGCGATGAAAGACGTTTCCAAGGCGTACGGCGACCGGTCGGTTCTCGATCAGGTGTCGCTGACCGTACGTCCCGGCGAGAAGGCCGGTGTCATCGGGGAGAACGGCTCCGGCAAGTCGACACTGCTACGGCTGCTGGCAGGGACCGAGCGTCCCGACGGCGGTGAGATCACCGTCGGCTTCCCGGGCGGTGTCGGCCATCTCGCCCAGACTCCCGAACTCGATCCGCGGTGCACCGTCCAGGACGCCGTCGACTCCGCCCTCGCCGAACTGCGGGCGCTGGAGCGCCGGTTGCGCGAGGCCGAGGAGGCGCTCGGCGAGAGCGGTGAGAACGGACTGGCCGCGTACGGCGAGCTGCTGACGGCGTACGAGGAGCGCGGCGGCTATCAGGCCGACGCCCGGGTCGATGCCGCGCTGCACGGTCTCGGGCTCGCCCGGGTGACACGCGGGCGCCGGCTCGGCTCGCTCTCCGGCGGCGAGCAGTCCCGGCTGGCGCTGGCGTGCGTGCTGGCGTCGGCACCCGAACTGCTGCTGCTCGACGAGCCCACCAACCATCTCGATCTCCAGGCCACCGGCTGGCTGGAGGAGCAGCTCAGGGCGCACCGAGGAACGGTGGTCGCCGTCACCCACGACCGGGCGTTCCTGGATCGGATCGCGACGACGATCCTGGAGGTCGACCGGGACACACGGTCGGTGACGCGGTACGGGAACGGCTGGCAGGGCTACCGGACGGCGAAGGCGGCGGCCCGGCAACGGTGGCGTCAGGAGCATCTGGAGTGGCTGGCCGAGGTGGCCCGTACGGAGGAGCTGGTGACTGCGGCCGGGCAGCGGCTCGCCGCCACCGGGAAGGATCCGCGCCAGGGATTCGGCAAGCACCGCCGCTCCCATGAGGCGAAGCTGTCCGGGCAGGTCAGGGCGGCGCGGCAGCGGCTGTGGCGGCTGCGCCAGAAGCCGGTGCCCGCTCCTCCGGAACCGCTCGGATTCACGGCCACGCTGAACTCCGGCGCGGCTCCGGGACCGACGGCAGTCGCGGAGAGCCCGGCGGGCACGGAGAGCCCGGCGGACGTGCGCAACGTCGTGGCCGAGCTGGCCGACATCGTCGTCGGCGACCGGCTCCAGGTGGCCGGTCTGTGCGTGCGGGCGGGCGAACGGCTGCTGGTGACGGGCCCCAACGGCGCGGGCAAGAGCACTCTGCTCCGGGTGCTGGCCGGTGAACTGCGCCCGGACAGCGGCTCGGTGAGCCGTACCGCCCGGACCGGCTATCTGGCACAGGAGCTGCCCGCCGTACCGTCCCGGCTCCCGCTCCTGCGCGCCTTCGCGGCGGGCCGGCCAGGGCTACCGGAGGAGTACGAGGCCGAGCTGCTGGGCCTCGGGCTGTTCCGGGCGGAGGATCTCGCCGTACCCGTCGCCGCGCTCTCGGTCGGTCAGCGGCGCAGGCTGGAGCTGGCCCGGCTGGTGAGCCGTCCCACGGAGCTGCTGATCCTCGACGAGCCGACGAACCATCTCGCGCTCGCCCTGGTCGAGGAGCTGGAGGAGGCGCTGCGGAGCTACGCGGGCGCGGTGGTGGTGGTCTCGCACGACCGCCGCTTCCGGGCCGGTTTCACGGGCACACGGCTGGAGTTGCGGTCGGGTCGTGTCGTACGCGCCGTACGTGCCGAACAGGAGGCCACGCCTCTTTAAGGGCCAAGTCGCTCTCCGCCGGGCCCGATTGGCCCCTGCCTCGCGCCGGGCCGGAGAACGGACGCTGATGCGTGTGACCGTCCGCGGACAGGCCGGCCGGGCAACAGCGGAGGAAGGAAAAGCACATGTCCGAACGCCATGTGGTCGTGGGCATCGACGGGTCGATCATCTCGACCCGCGCACAGGACGCGGCCGTCGAGGAGGCCGTACGCAGGTCGGTGCCGCTGGAGATCGTCTACGCGGTGCCGGACCTGGACGTGGCCGGCCCGCTGCTCGCCACGTCCGCCGCCCGTGTCCGTAAGAGCCACCCGGAGCTGAAGGTCCGTCTCAGCGCCGTCGCCGCCGATCCGGCGGAGGCGCTGGCGCGGAAGGGCGAGCGCGCGGCGCTCACCGTCGTCGGCACCCGCGCCCTGGGCGGGCTCGCCTCGCTGGCCTCGCGGTCGGTGGCGCGCCGGGTGGTGGAGCGTACGCGCTGCCCGCTGCTGGTCGTCGGCGCGGGCCATCTCCCGTACCACGCCCGGACGGGCGACGTACTGCTCGCTGTCGAGACGGACGCGGACATCGAATCGGCGGTCTTCGCCCATGAGGAGGCCGCGCGCCGTGGCGTACGGCTGCGGCTCGTCCACACACCGCTCTACGGTCCGCCCGTACGGTCGGTGGACAGCCTGATCGCCGCCACCGCCGACGCGTGCGTGGTCGTCATCGCGCACCACCCGCACGGAAACGGCCACGGGAACGGCGGCTCACACCACGGGCAGACGGCACACGCCCTGATGTACCGCTCCCGCTGCCCGGTGTTCGTCGTTCCCGCAGGCCTCGGTGCTCTCTGAACGGTACGACGACGGTACGACAACGCAGATCGGCCGGGGTGCGGTGAGGCACCCCGGCCGTGTGCTGCGCTGTGTGCGCCGCTGTGCGCGGCGGCGGCTCAGAAGAGCCAGCGGTTGCTTCGCACGAAAGGCAGTTCCTGCCATATCCTGCCGAGCCCCCAGGTGCGGCCCGCGGCGGCGAGAGCGAGAACGATCATGACGACCGCGTACAGCACGTGGTAGTCCACGACCGGATTCGAGGACATGCTCGGCGATCCGTCGGCGAGATGCGTGGCCCACGGCCACTCCGCGGCCCACATCAGAGCCATCATCACGGTGCCCGCGGTGGCCGCGAGCCGCAGTGCGATGCCCGCGGTGAGCGCGAGACCGATACCGAGCAGACCGAGCATGAACAGCCAGTCGGCCCAGGCGTCCCCGGTCCAGGAGCGGAAGGTCGACTGGAACGGCCCGACGGCGACGTTCCCGAGGAAGCCCTTGGTGGGCGATCCGCCGTCGATCCAGGCGCCGGTGGACTGTGTCGCGTAGCCCCAGCCGAAGGCCTTGTCGAAGAACGCCCAGAGGAACACGAACCCGAGCAGGATCCGCGCGGTGGCGGCGCCCCGGGCGAGCCATCCGGTGACAACGGCCGCGGACCGGACACCGTCGGCCGACAGCGCCGTCGTGGGCCCGTGCGCCGTGAGGAAGCGGAACCTGGTGTGACGAGGAGTCTGGTGAACTGCCATGTCGGTCATCCCTTTCGGAGGGCTGGGCGGGGGCGTGAGCGGAAGCGGTGTCCTGAAGGTCGGTCCTGTGTGCGGCTCCAATCTCCCGCCGCCGCAACCAACACCGCTGCGGCCCGACGGCCCTCTCCGCAGGGCCGAACGGCACCGCTCCGAGGGCCAGTTGGGGCCGGTGACATCCCGGAGACACCCCGGCCACACCGGTGCCGGGGAAAGAGGCCGTTCGGCCCTCGGGCGGGAGCGGCTTGAGACCCTACGGCCCTGGTGCCGACAGGGCCGTCACGCGACGATCGCGGGATCGCGGGACGATTCGTCTGCCGGGAACCACCGAGGAATCCTTATGAGCACAGCCCGTACGTTCTCGTCGCGGCATCCGATCCGGGTGTTCCTCGTCGACGGCCATGAGACGGTCAGGCATGCGCTCCGCGACATACTCGACGCCGAGCCCGGCATCAGCGTCGTCGCCGATGCCGGCTCGGTGGGCGAGGCGCTGGCCAGGCCTCCGTCACCGGCTCCGGATGTCGCAGTGCTGGATGTCCGGTCGCCGGACGCCGACGACATCACGGCCTGCCGGGAGCTGCGGTCGAGGATGCCCGGTCTGGCCTGGCTGACGCTCACCTCGTTCGACGACGACACGGCGCTGCTGAACGCCGTTCTGGCCGGTGCGTCCGGTTATGTGCTCAAGCAGATCAAGGACTCCGCCCTCGTCTTCGCCATCCGGGCCGTCGCCTCGGGCCGGTCCCTGCTCGATCCGGCGGCCACCGCACGGCTGTTGGGCGATCCGCCCGCGCGGACGGCCGGCGCCGGGACCGGCTCGACCGGGCCCGGTGCTCCGGCTCCCGCCGTGCTCTC
>NZ_FMDK01000420.1 GCF_900091995.1 Streptomyces sp. MnatMP-M17 | reverse complement strand
GTTCTTACGGCCTCACGGTTACGGCTGCGGCTACGCCTCGACCGTCGGCCGCACCGCCGGGCGGCGGCTCGCGATGACCTTCTTCGCCAGCGAACGCGGGCTGGTCAGAAAGCCGTATCCCCACGACATGTGCATGGTGGCCAGCGCCACCGGGATCTGGAGCCTGGCCTTCAGCGGCAGGCCCTTGCCCGCGGGCACCGAGCCCGCGGCGATCGCCGCGAGATAGCCGGCCGGGACGATCAGGCCCCACGGCGTGAGCACCGCGCCGACGATGATGCCCGCCGCGATGGCGCAGACGGCCGTCGGCGGCGCGAGATAGCGCAGATTGATCGAGCCCGAGTGGTAGCGGGCGACGACACGGCGCCAGCGCCCGTAGTCCTTGTACTGCTTGGCGAGCGCCCTGACCGAGGGCCTGGGACGGTACTGCACGCGCAGCTCGGGAGAGAACCAGATCCCGCCGCCGGCCTCGCGGATACGGAAGTTCAGCTCCCAGTCCTGGGCCCGGATGAACTCCTCGTTGTAGCCGCCCTGCTGCTCCAGCGCCTCGCGCCGGAAAACACCCAGATACACGGTTTCGGCGGGCCCGGCCTCGCCTCCGGTGTGGAACGCCGCGTTGCCGACACCTATTTTCGAGGTCATGGCGGCGGCGACCGCGTTCTCCCAGTCGTTCTCGCCCTCGGCGTGCATGATCCCGCCGACGTTCTGCGCGCCGGTCTCCGCCAGCAGCCGGACGGCGGTCGCGATGTAGTCCGGCGAGAGCATGCCGTGGCCGTCGACGCGTACGACGACGGGATGCCTGGACGCCTTGATCGCGGCGTTCAGGGCGGCGGGAGTGCGGCCGGTCGGGTTGGGGACGGTCCGGACAGTGGCCCGTGGATGGGACGCGGTCTCCCGGACCAGCTCCGCGGCGATCTCGTCCGTACGGTCCGTGGAGGGCCCGAGCGCGATCACCACCTCCATCTCGCCCTCGTACTCCTGCTCCAGGATGTGCCGGACGGAGTTCCGCAGATGGCGTTCCTCGTCGAGCACCGGCATGATCACGGAGACCGCGGGCGGCAAGGCAGGCATGGAGTCTTCTGGGTCCTTCGGGAGACGTCGGTACGGCGGTCGGTACGGCGGTCGGTACGGCGGCTGATACGGCGGCCACGTTACCGCGAACGGGCGACAGCGACGCGCGCCACCCGTGCGGTGCGCGTACGGTGCCCGGCTGCACTGATCGTATGGACGTATTACCGCACCCACACCAGACCAGCGCCCACACCAGCACCCGCGCTCCCCGCCACCCGCTCCTCGCTCCTCGACCACCGCGGAGGTGTCCCCCGTTGACCACGCCACCCCGCTCCCCGCGCCGCCCGTACCGTCCCGTCCCGCCCGTCCGCCGCCAGCCCGTGCCGCGCCCACCGGCTCCGGAGAGCCGACGGGAGCGGTCCCGCTGGGGAATGCGGGTGACGACGACCGTCTCCGTACTGGTACTGAGCGCGGGCGGAATCGGCCACGCGGTGGTGAGCAGCCTGGACACCGAGATCGACCGGGTGGACGCGTTCAAGGACATGAAGAACCGGCCGGACGCGGGCCACGGTCTGAACCTCCTGCTCGTCGGCACCGACGGCCGCGACAAGATCACGGAGGACGAGCGGCAGAAGTACCGGCTCGGCGGAGCGCCGTGCCACTGCACCGACACGATCATGCTGGTGCATCTCTCGGCGAACGGCGAGCGCGCGAGCGTGGTGAGCCTGCCGCGCGACAGTTATACGGAGCTGCCCGAGCACATCGACACCACCACCGGCAAACAGCACCAGCCGCATGTGGTGAAGCTCAACGCGGCGTACACGGAGGGCGGACCGAATCTGACGGTCCGGACCCTGGAACATATGACCGGTGTGAAGATCAGCCACTATCTGGAGGTCGACTTCACCAGCTTCATGAAGACGGTGGACGCCCTGGGCGGTGTGGAGATCTGCACGCCCAGGGCACTGAAGGACTCGTACACGGGACTCGATCTGACGCCCGGCACGCACAAGCTGGACGGCGGGCAGGCGCTGCAGTACGTACGGTCCCGGCATATCGACGGCGCGGCCGACCTCGGCAGGATGCGGCGCCAGCAGCGCTTCCTGGCCGCGCTGATCGACCGGGCCACCAGCAGCGGTGTGCTGCTGAATCCGGTGAAGTTCCGTGATGTCAGCTCCGCGATGCTCACCTCGGTCCGGGCCGACGCGGAATTCGGTACGGAGCAGATGCTCGCCCTGAACGAGGCGATGCACGGTTTCTCGGCCGCGTCGTCGGAGTTCACCTCGGTGCCGTTGGCGGAGGCCGGGGCCGGCGTCGCGGTCAAAGGTGTCGGCTCGACGGTGAAATGGGATCCGGTGAAGTCGAAGCGGCTCTTCCGGGCACTGCGCGAGGACCGCCCGCTGACCACGCTGAACGAGCCGAAGCCGAAGCCGAGCCGGTCGCCGGAGCGCAAGCCCGAAGACGGCCGGCCCCAGGACGGGCAGGAGGCCGTGCCGGTCGAAGTGGAGCCGAAACGGGTCAAGGTGCAGGTCTACAACGGGACGCGCAAGGCCGGACTCGCCAGACGGGCCGACAAAGCGCTGCGCGCCACCGGCTTCGACACGACCCGTGTGCCGCTGAACGCGCGGGAACACGATCAGCGGCGGACGGTCGTGCTGTACGACCCGCGCTGGGACCGCTCGGCGAGATCCCTGGCCGCCGCGCTGCCCGGCAGCGAACTGCGCGCGGTGCGGCAGCAGGGCGCGACGCTCAAGGTGACGCTGGGGACGGACTTCCGGGCGGTGACGCCGGTACGTGTCGAGGCCCCGTCGAAGGACCGGTTCGAGACGGTGACCGGCGACCAGGCCGTATGCCGCTGAGAGGGTTCAGTCGTCAAAGCCTTCCGCCGCGCGCTTCTCCCGTAGCTCCTTGATCGCCTGCCGCCGGGCCAGCCGGTGTGTACGCCGGATCTGGGCCTCCTGGTAGCGCCGCTTGTCGCGCTCCGTCTCCGGGATCACCGGCGGTACCGGACGGGGCCTGCCGTCCGCGTCGACGGCCGCGAAGACCAGATACGCGCTGCCGACCTGGGTCGCCGGAGTCGACTCGTTCCAGCGCTCGGCCAGCACCCGTACCCCGACCTCCATCGAGGACCGGCCCGTCCAGTTGACCTGGGCTTTCACATGCACCAGATCTCCGACCCGCACCGGCTCCAGAAAGACCATCTCGTCCATGGAGGCGGTGACCGCGGGCCCGCCGGAGTGCCGTCCCGCGACCGCGCCCGCCGCGTCGTCGACCAGCTTCATGATCACGCCGCCGTGCACCGTACCGAGCAGATTGGTGTCGCCGCCAGTCATGATGTGGCTGAGCGTGGTCCGGGAGGCGGCGGTGGGCTTGCCCGGTATCGGGGACTCCGGACGGTCGGCCTGATCTGTCATGGCCCCCACCTTATGCGCAGGTCCGGCCGGGTCCGGCAGGGTCCGGGCGCGGTACGCACGGCATCGGCCCGTACGTATGACATCGGGCGGTACGCATTGCATCAGCTTGGCAACAGGCCCGCCCCGATTTTCCATAGCCCCTGTCAGCGACGCGCCGGCGCCCTGCACACTGGTCCGCATGAATGATTGGCCCGATGGATGGACCGGCGACCGCGGCAACCGCGGCGACCGCTACGGGCGCGGCAGTGCGGGCGCACAGCCCGAGGGCGCGCGCGCGATGCCGCATGTGCAGCCTCGTGGCGTCCCCCGGCAGTCGCAGGGGTACGACCAGGGCTATGAGCCGGGATACGACAGCGGCTACAACACGGGCCAGGTCTACGGCTCGCCCGGTGGCGGCGGTCGCAACGGCGGCGGCCCGCCGCCTCCGCCGAGCGGCCCTCCCGCGCCCCGGTACGCGCCCGACTGGCGCC
>NZ_FMDK01000768.1 GCF_900091995.1 Streptomyces sp. MnatMP-M17 | reverse complement strand
AAATCACGCTTTAGTGTCCGGACACGCACCTCCTCCGACCCCGACCCCCTCCCGCCCGGATCCCGGCTTCCCGCCCGATACCGGGCCGCATACCCAGCCCGTCCGGCGTTTGAGGACGGACCGGCCCGCCCGGCACCGGGTTCCCGCTCGGAAGGGGCAAGCTCCTCGCCGTACCCCGGCCGCAGGCCGAAAAACCAGCCCGTCCGGCGATTGAGGACGGAACCGTCCGCCCCGGTGCCGGGTTCTTGCTCGGAGGGGGCCAGCTTCTCGCCGTACTCCGGCCGCAGGCCGGAAAAACCAGCCCGTCCGGCGATTGAGGACCGGGCCATGCGAAAGGGCCACCGGAGGTGTCCGGTGGCCCTTTGGTGTTGGGGCGTCAGTCCTTGATTTCGCAGATCGTCGCGCCGGAGGTCAGAGACGCGCCTACTTCCGCCGCGAGGCCCTTGACCGTGCCCGAGCGGTGGGCGTTCAGGGGCTGTTCCATCTTCATGGCCTCCAGGACCACGATCAGGTCGCCTTCCTTGACCTGCTGGCCCTCCTCGACCGCGACCTTCACGATCGTCCCCTGCATCGGCGAGGCGAGCGTGTCGCCCGAGGCCGCCGAGGCGGACTTCTTCGCCGCCCGGCGCTTCGGCTTCGCGCCGGCCGCGAGGCCCGTGCGGGCCAGGGTCATGCCCAGGCTGGTGGGCAGGGAGACCTCCAGGCGCTTGCCGCCGACCTCCACGACGACGGTCTCGCGGCCGGGCTCCTCGTCCGTGTCGGTGTCGGCCGGAGTCGCGAAGGCCGGGATCTCGTTGACGAACTCCGTCTCCATCCACCGTGTGTGGACCGTGAACGGGTTCGAGGTGAACGCCGGGTCGGTGACGACCTTGCGGTGGAACGGGATCGCCGTGGCCATGCCCTCGACCGTGAACTCGTCCAGCGCACGGGCCGCACGCTGGAGGGCCTGTTCGCGGGTGGCGCCGGTGATGACGAGTTTGGCGAGGAGGGAGTCCCAGGCCGGGCCGATCACGCTGCCGGTCTCGACGCCCGCATCCAGCCGGACTCCGGGCCCGGTGGGCGGGCTGAAGAGAGTGACGGTGCCGGGAGCGGGCAGGAAGCCGCGGCCCGGGTCCTCGCCGTTGATACGGAACTCGAAGGAGTGGCCGCGCACCGGCGGATCGTCGTAGCCGAGCGGTTCGCCGTCGGCGATACGGAACATCTCCCGTACCAGGTCGATGCCGGTGACCTCCTCGGTCACCGGATGCTCCACCTGGAGACGGGTGTTGACCTCCAGGAAGCTGATCGTGCCGTCGGCGGCGACCAGGAACTCGACCGTGCCCGCACCGACGTATCCGGCCTCCTTGAGGATGGCCTTCGACGCCGCGTACAGCTCGGCGTTCTGAGCGTCGGTCAGGAAGGGCGCGGGCGCCTCCTCCACGAGTTTCTGGTGGCGGCGCTGGAGCGAGCAGTCGCGTGTGGAGACCACCACGACATGGCCATGGGCGTCGGCCAGGCACTGGGTCTCGACATGGCGGGGCTTGTCGAGATAGCGCTCCACGAAGCACTCACCGCGCCCGAAGGCGGCGACGGCCTCGCGGACGGCGGAGTCGTACAGCTCCGGGATCTCCTCCAGCGTGCGGGCGACCTTCAGGCCGCGTCCGCCGCCGCCGAAGGCCGCCTTGATCGCGATCGGCAGGCCGTGCTCCTGGGCGAAGGCCACCACCTCGTCGGCGCCGGACACCGGATCCGGAGTGCCCGCGACCAGCGGAGCGCCGGCGCGCTGGGCGATATGGCGCGCGGCGACCTTGTCGCCGAGGTCGCGGATGGCCTGAGGCGGCGGGCCGATCCACGTGAGACCCGCGTCCAGGACGGCCTGGGCGAACTCCGCGTTCTCGGACAGGAATCCATAGCCCGGGTGGACCGCGTCCGCACCCGAGTCCTTCGCCGCCTGGAGCACCTTGGCCATGTCCAGATAACTGGCCGCCGGGGTGTCACCGCCCAGAGCGAACGCCTCATCCGCCGCGCGGACGTGCAGAGCGTCCCGGTCCGGATCCGCGTACACCGCGACGCTCTCGATCCCGGCATCCCGGCAGGCACGGGCAACGCGGACAGCGATTTCGCCACGGTTGGCGATGAGCACCTTGCGCACGATGGCTCCCTCCTTGAAACAAGCTGAGTTTAGGGACTGCCGACACGCCCCATCGAACAGTCCCCATTCGTGAGCTTCCCCACACGGAGCGTGTTTCGAGGCTCGCTCAAGTCGCGAAATCCCTTGTGACACCACGGTACGCCGCGATCCACCGTCGCACAGTAGCGTCCTGATGTGCTCCAGCTCTCTGTCCGAGTGCCCCTCGCCGGATCGTGATTCTTTGTGGAGTCCCTACGAATGGCCGAATGATTCTTTGCCTCCGCTCGGGCCCTTGTCCGAAGGTTTACCCGTTAGTAGCGTGCGCGATGTCGTTCGTACTGGCGGTAACAGCGATAAGAGGTGGAAGCCGTGGGACGGAGACCGGTGGCATGGGTGGCTGCGATCGTGCTGCTGCTGGAGGCGGTCGGCGTCGTGTTCGTCAACGGCGTGCTCGCCACGGTGGTGGACAACCAGCAGATGTCCCTGGCCGGGCTCGATCCGGGCGCGATGTCCACGGGCACCTGGGTGGCGGGCGGTGTCTTCGGGCTCTGTCTCGTACTCTGCGCGGTGCTTCTGATCCGTACGGCCGTACGGGACCGCGCGCCGGGCCGGCCGGCCCGGTTCACGCTGACCGCCTGCGCGGTCGTGCACGCGGTGCTGGGCGCGGTGACGGTGGGACTGGTCGGCTGGACGGCCTTCGCGTTCATGATGGCCGTCATGGGAATGCTGGTCCTGGTCCTGGTCGCGTACGGGCCGCAGCCGCGCGGGCCCGGGAGCCGTGACGAGGATTCCGCGCGGGCCGGGGGACCGGCGCCGGCCTGAGTCAACTGACTTGGTGGCGTGGGCGGTTCAGACCCAGAGATCGGTGATCGCGATCCCGTGCTCGGCGAGCAGGCGGCGCAGCAGCGGCAGCGACAGACCGATGACATTGCTGTGGTCGCCCTCGATCGAGTCCACGAAGGGCCCGGAGCGGCCGTCCAGCGTGAAGGCGCCCGCCACATGGAGCGGTTCGCCGGAGGCGACGTACGCGGCGATCTCGGCGTCGCTCGGGCTGCCGAAGCGCACGGTGGTGGACGCGGTTCCGGAGGCGCGCCGGCCGGTCGTGGTGTCGATCAGACAGTGGCCGGTCCGCAGCACACCCGCACGGCCGCGCATCGACTTCCAGCGGAAAGTGGCCTCCTCGTCGTCCACGGGCTTGCCGAGCGCCTCGCCGTCGAGTTCCAGTACGGAGTCGCAGCCGATGACCAGGGCGCCGGCCGCCTCGGGGAGCGCGGCCACCGTGGTGGCCTTGGCCTCGGCGAGTACGAGCGCCAGTTCGGTGGGTGTCGGCGCGGACAGCGCGTCCTCGTCGACACCGCTGACGATCACCTCGGGCGCGAGCCCGGCCTGCCGGAGCAGTCCGAGCCGGGCGGGCGAGGCGGAGGCGAGCACGATCCGTCGGCGCTGAGCAGTCATGCGGGCCATGGTAGGCCCCGTCCAAGGCCGCGTGCCGCACTGTCAGTGAAGGCCGAGCACGATCATGGCCACCACCACCGTCAGCGCGAGCAGCACGCCCGCGCGGCGCAGCATGGTCTGCGCGTCGCGCAGTTCCTTGGGCGGCTCGTTCTCGGGATCGGACCACAGCATGGAACCGATCTTCCGGCCGCCGCGCCCCGGGCGCCTGAGTACCCGTACTCAGGCGCCGCTATCCGGGCCAG